>JBBRVV010000413.1:0-2433 GCA_038246525.1 Pseudanabaenales cyanobacterium | reverse complement strand
TTGGGAGGCGTGAGTAATCAAATATTCCGTGTCCTTGCCCTTAACCTTGCGCAGCGCGGTTTCCAGCTCAGCGCGATTTTCTCCAGAACATTCCAAGCGAGCTTGTAGAATCTGCTTGCTTGCCAGCGGTGCAGCCACGCAAATTTCAGAAACCAGCGCGGTCGCAATACAGGCAACGATTAGTTTTGAAGACATGGTGATAATTCGCAGGAAGTGGATTTCAAATTGCGGGGACTAGATCTTAAAACAATAAAATCCAAAAACTGTACCCGCGCACTATTACTTCCGGGATGAGGGGGGTAATCTATCGATAGTTTGCTGTCGGAGCTTCGAATCGGTGATCAAATTTGACCATTCATACGCAGTTTCGGGATCATCTTGCATTGTAGCATTGACGATTGCAACGATCGCGTGGTTTCGAGGATTACCTGAGTCAAGACCTGAAATCCATTTAGATGCCTGAATAGAGTCATATGAAATCCAAGTTTCAGCTACAGTTTGATATGCACGGTTCTTATTTTCGGATGCAGGTAGAGTATTTATCCATGCTGCTGCACCAGGAGGGTCATTCTTTGTCCATTGAAATGCAAGCGTAGTCACGTTCTCAACATTCGGTGGGAATAGATCCGAGTTTTGATCTATAAGAGACCTTGCCATAGTTGGATCTTGGTACGCTAGTGCCTGGAACAATGCCGATTTAGGAATGGTCTTCTTCTCAATCAAATCGCTCTCTAACATTTGATTAACCCATGACAAAGCATCACGTGGATTGACGCTTGCCCATCCTTCTATGACTTCTGCTACAATAGCCTGATCGTTCCCCATCCTCGCTAAAGCATAATCAGCAGCCGCTAGAGGTTCTCGCGTAGCCCATGTCTGAAAAATAGTCCTCAAAGCCAGTTTGTTATCTAATGGATCCTGAATTTTCGTTGCGAGTTCCATCGCTCTTTCTGGAGGATTATTCTCGATGATAGAAATCGCAAGCTTTCCGACCGCAAGTTCACGTGCCGTTCCGGGTGATAGGCTTTCAATTAAAGAATTGCATAATTCCATTTGGTGGCTGCCTAGCTTTGGAATAAGTTCTATGATCGCGTTAGTGCGAACTTCCCCCTTGGCTGTTACGTTGATCCATGATGTTACCAGATCTAAGTCATTGTTGACATCAAATGAACCAATAATTGCTGCAACTAACTGCTTTTTTGACACACCTAATGGTGCTGTCTGAACGTAATCTAATGCGAAACTAACATCTGACTTTGATATTTCCACAAGCGCCCTTCCCAAAATGTCATTTTTTATTTTAGAAGAGGGACTATCTTTGAGATAAGAAATTAAGCTCTGCGGATTGTTTTTCGCCCATTCCTCAAAAAGTATGCGACGTGCAGATTCTTTTTCGGTTGACTGGACAATTTTATCTAGTGCATTCAAAGCAGCTTCTGGATCTGTTTTGGCCCATATGGTGAAAATATTCTTATAGTGCACACTCAGTTTTCCAATATTGAACGTTTGAGCGATCTGTAAAGCCTTAGCAGGATCGCTTTCGGAAACGATTGCTACGAGGATTGCACGTGCCCATTCCCGTACTTTAGAGTCCTCGATTCGCTCAATAAAAGCGATAGCTTGTGATTGGTCCTTTAGAGCAACCTTCTTTAAAAATGCAACAATCACAGATAGAACTTGTTGCTCATCATCCAGAGAGTTTATAAGATCAAGAACTTCATCGTTGGTGCTTGTAATTACCAATTCAGAAATTTCCTTTTCTGAATCACTATATTTAATAAACTTTTTGCTCTGCGGTGCTAGTTCCTTGTTGATTCTCTTAGCGACGCGAGTTTTCGTTACCTGTAGAACACTATCTATATTTCTGCTGCCTTCGTCACGGACGATTTCCTCATCTTGAGAGGACAGCAGAAAATAAAAGCATACTGCCCCTACACCAACACATATTGCTGCTATTATTCCTTTCACTTGACAATGACTTTTCAATAGAATTTTTTGTGTGACTATATCAAATTTATATTACTTGGTGATTTACGATTGTAGGTAAAGTGGTAGATTTAGAATAATAGTTCGCGCTTCCTAGTATTCATATTCCCGAAACACTCCTACGACGGTTCCTGAGAGCCAAGAACTAGGTTGGATACCACTAATTCCCGCCTGTTGTGGAGGACTAATCGATGCATAATTCTTATCTGAAATTTTGGCAAATGCTTCCTCCCATGCGACAAAAGAAATTTTCATCCTTACTAGCCCTCCGTCCCCTTCAAAGCTATTTGCTGAGTTTGTAAGCGCTGGAGAACCTACCGATCCTGATGAAGTTGAAGTGCCACTTGCTCCGAAGGTATATCCTATACTTACCGGGCCGTGCGCAGCGGAAACTGACCAGCTTCCAGAAGAGGACCCCTCCAAACCACAACCTACCGATACAGAACC
>JBBRVV010000412.1:0-2435 GCA_038246525.1 Pseudanabaenales cyanobacterium | reverse complement strand
TTTAATCGTCATTTATGCCTCTTTTACGTCTCAAAAACCACCTACCCTCGTTCAACTCGTTAATGGTAAATCTGTAGCAGCAATTCCCCTTGAAAATACTGCTAGATCTCCTGAATTCATTAGGCAATTTGTTCTAGAACAACTTACCAGTTTAATGACATGGACTGGAGAGTTACCTACAGATGCTAATGGGAAAGCCTCTCGTGATATTGGTATCCAAATTACATCAACAAAAGGAGAAAAAAAGCTAGTCTCTACTACTTCTTGGCAGGCTGGGTTTGCATTTACTGAAGATTTTCGGACGGGGATGCTAAGTTCAATTGCTACACTGACTCCGCCTCAAGTATTTCAAGGTACCTCTAAAGTTATCTTAATACCTCGATCTTTAACTAATCCTGAAGAGATTAGCAAAGGAAGATGGAAACTTAGTCTTGTTGCCAATTTAGTTACATTTAGTTCTGATAATCCTGCTGGCGTATCTGTTCCATTCAATAAAGAAATTTTCATTCAATCCATTGACATTCCATATCTTAGATCTGACTCGACTGCGATCGAACAAGCTATTTTTAAAGTTCGGTCTTCTGGCTTAGAAATTTATAGTATGCGCGATTTAGTCAGAACAGATTTTAGATAAATTTATTAGGAGCTTTTATGACTGCCGAAGTACCCACTAGTTCACAAAATATTCCTACAACTAAAGAAAGCGATTTTGCTTCCATGGTTGGTTACGAGGAACCTACGTTCGATCCCGCTTATTTTAATGACGACACTAATAGAGAAACAGGTCGAACTAAACGCGGCGTTGTTAATAGCCCTTTTTCTAAGCTTGGCTTAGTCGCTGTGATTGGTTCAATTGTATTCGGGGCTTTTGGATTTTTCTTTTATACTTTTATTACTCCTTTCCAAAAAACTCCTAACCCCTCTGTTAAGTCTCCTGATACTGACTCTGCTCTAGCTTTGAATCCCGATCCTAAAGATGTAGAAATTTCTAAATTTAAGACAGATTTAGCCATGGGGACTCAAACTAATCAATCTCCTCTTCCTCTAGTTTCACCATCCAATATCGATCCGAATAAATTACCTCTCAATTCTCCAACTCCTACTTCGCCTTTACTCAATCCAACTGTTGCTCCAAAAAAATTATCTTCACCAATCTCCAATTTACCTCCTGTCCGTCAACTTCAACCAAGCCCCATAATTTCTAATCCACCTACATCTTTTCAACCTAGACTTTATAATTCTCCCCTCCGTCCAATTCAACCTGCACCATTTTTTCTCAATTTTGCAACAACCGTAAAACCTTCAATACCATATAATTCAACTCAAGAATGGCAGCGATTAGCGACTATCGGTAGTTTTGGAAATATCGCCCCACCTTCAGAGAAACCTCTTGCTCCCGAAATATCTAAATCTGCTATTCCTACAAACCCTAATAATGTAAATAACCCTAATATTCAAAACTTTATAAACGAACGTACTCGTACAAATACACTTTCTAATTATATTGCCGAATCCGCCAGAACACCTTCTGTTAAGGCTATACCCCCAAATACTTTGTTGATCGGTACTGTTGCCAGAGCTTCCCTCAGAACTCCCCTCATTTTCTCAACAGATGGTAGTCGTACTATAGGCTCTGCCCCTGGCTTAGTACCTAAATTTATAGTTAATCTGGATGAACCTATCGTAGCTGCTGACGGAAAAATTTTGATCCCTGCTAATTCAGCTTTAATTGTTACGGCTCGTCCTTTAGATGCTAAATCTGGATTATCTGAGCTTGATGTTGTAGGCATTGTCATTAATGGCAATGAACTTATTCCTCCTACTAATGCCATAACAATAAGAGGAGCATCTGGCACTCCTCTTATTGCCGATCGATATTTTGACCGAGGCTCGGCGATCGCTGGAAACGATCTAGCAAGCTTTTTTACTTCGGCATTATCTGAAGTTGGTAAACTTACAAATCGCCCTGATTCAATAACTTCTACTTCTTCTTTTAATGGTTCATCTTTTTCTCAGACAAATCCCCCTCCCGATTACATTGGTGCCGCTATCAGTGGCGGCTTTGGAAATTTGTCTGACTCTCTTAAGCGTCGCAATGAACAATATATTCAAGAATTAAGAACCAGTCCAAACGTCTTCTTTATTCCAAGTGGTAAAGAACTACAGGTATTTATAAATCAAACGGTGAACTTATGAATCAAAAAATTCTAGTTTTAGCTCTTTCATTGCTTTTGCCTTTTCCAGTAGTAGCTCAGGAAAACCCTATATATCCTGCTAAACGTCAGATTTCTGTGAGTCAAGCCACAGGCTCAATAGTTGGCGGTGTAACAACTCCCGTTCCGATTTCGCCCAAGCAGTCTTTGAATATCAGCTTTATTAAAACTGGCGAGACTATCAAAAAAGTATGGCTGGGAAATCCTTCTAAGCTGGTCATG
>JBBRVV010000411.1:0-2435 GCA_038246525.1 Pseudanabaenales cyanobacterium | reverse complement strand
TGGTAATGGAATAATCATAAGCGTCCTCTTAATTTCACGGCTCTTAGCTTATTTTAGCTGTTCCCTACTTAGTTTCTTAGTTCTTATTTTTTCTAGATCGTGTTTAAAACATCATTAATGACGGTTCAAGCCTCAGCGATCGCATATCCGAAGCTCAAACCTGAAGTAAATAAGCTCAAGGTTCATCCTCTGAAGGTCAAACTTAAACCTAACTAAGCTCGAAGTTGGAGTAAATTGGTTGAGCGATCGCTAACTATTATTAAAATCTAACGCAAAACAAGAGAAGAAATTTTGAACTTTTAGAAGAGTCAGGTTTTATTAGTTGTTCTGTAGAAAGCGAATTGTCTGTTAATTACAATGATATGTTATAAATTGGAAGACCAATATAGGTATAGTATTTAGTATGGGACAACTAAGTACCGCCGAGCTACCGCAAGCATTACAAGAGCTATTTACTGAAATTCAAAATACCAAAACTCCCTTAACTGTGTTTCATAATGGTGTACCTTTAGTTGTTATTTATCCTGCATCAAATGGAAAGCAACGTCCAGCATTTGGGGTGATGAAAGGAAGTGGAAATATTTTGGGAGATATTGTTATCCCAGCTTTACCTGAAACTGTGTGGGAAGTACTTCAGTGAAGCTTTTGCTTGATACCCATATTTGGCTTTGGTATTTATTGGGAAATTCTCGCCTATCGCTCCAAGTACAATCGGCGATCGCTGATTCCAATCTGACGAATTCTTCTTGGCTAAGAACCTTTAGTTAGAAGAAAGTTGGCTGCGCGATCGCCTTTCCAAACATCAAATTCTAACATCATCAAGATCAAAATTCGGGAGAATTCGGGGCGCGATAAATTGATTAGAGCGTAGTAGAGATTTAGAATACTGTAGAAACAGCTACTATCTTGGAACAAGTAATCCCATAAAAAGTCGAGTATAAAGTAAACTAGGCTTGACCAAACGTACAATTGGGATGCTAAAAACAACATTAGGTGGACGCTACAGTATCATTAGCCGCTTGGGAGTTGGTGGATTTGGTGAAACATATCTAGCCGAAGATATGCAGTTGCCAGATCATCACTGTTGCGTAGTTAAGCATCTAAAACCCAAAGCTATTGAGCAAGAAATTTTAGATATTGCTCGAAGATTATTTGATAGCGAGGCTAAGGTTTTACATCGGCTTGGAAGTCACGATCGCATTCCCCGACTGCTGGCGAGTTTTGAAGAAGATCAAGAATTCTATCTAGTTCAGGAATTAATTGAAGGGCATGGGCTAGACAAAGAATTGACATTAGGTAAAAAGTGGAGTGAAGCACAGGTAATCAATTTGCTTCAAGATATACTAGAAACCCTTGAATTTGTCCATCAACAAAAAGTTATCCATCGAGACATCAAGCCCGAAAATCTAATGCGACGGACACAAGATGGCAAGCTAATTTTGATTGATTTTGGCGCAGTTAAACAAGTGTGCACTCAAGTTATCACAAATTCCAAACGAGCTAAATCGACAATTACCATTGGCACCTTGGGTTATATGCCCAGCGAGCAGTCAAACGGATACCCACAGATCAATAGTGATATCTATGCTCTCGGGATAATTTGCATTCAAGCATTAACAGGTTTAGACCCAGATTTTATTCCTAAGAATCCTCATACTTTAGAACTTGAGTGGTCTCATTTGGGATGCTTCAGCGCCGATCTGATCGAGATTATAAATAAAATGGTGCGCTACGATTTTCGCCAACGTTATCCTTCTGCCACCGCAGTATTAAAAGATTTAGAATCCGTAGAAATCCTTCCTCAAACCATTCAACAGGATATTCCTCCAAATCTAATGCCATTAACCGATCAAAATCTTGACACTGCGATCGAGCTATCTCCTTCTTTTCCCTCTACTCAATTAGATATTGCTCAATTAAATGTTCCCAATCGCAAACTTCCAGAATTAAATAGCTTAGAGCCAACCATAATTGAACCAACATCTAATAAACCTGAATCCCAAATATTTTTATTCTTGCCAAAAGTTTTAATCGGAACAGCGATCGCAACTTTGATCATAATTAGTGGTATTGCAATTAATCAAATAGTTCAGGTTAAAAGTGTCGTCTCAACTTCCGTTCCTGTAACTTCTGAACTTGTAACTTCCGAACCATCAATTCCTCAACAAACCGAAGCAGAAAAAGCGGAACTAATCCTCCGTCATGGAGAAGTTTTAGATCAGGTTTTAACAGGAATTAAAAGTGGCGATAAGCTTCAGGATATTCAAACTCTAGCTGCAACCATACCCGAAACTAGCCCCCTGCGGAACAAAGTTGATATGGCACTAGTCAACTACAAAAAACAATGGGAACAAGATAAACAAGCTTTTAACGAAGTTAATACTGCTTATAGAGCTAAAAATTGGAAATCCGCCCTAAATTCCTATAAAAAGATC
>JBBRVV010000410.1:0-2460 GCA_038246525.1 Pseudanabaenales cyanobacterium | reverse complement strand
TGCTCTGGGATCTCGCAAATTTCCAAAGTGGGTTTCGATTAATCCTATGGGTCTCGCTGGCATCTTAGACTTCTCTTCCTAAATATGCTCAATTCTCTTGCTTAGTCTTCTTTGTTGAGAAATGTCTACTGTTTTGTTAAGAAACGTGTGCGGTTGCCCTGTACTATTGCGCCATTTAATACTTAAGAATAGTTATGAATGATCCTAAAACCTTTGCTTAAAGAGGCTGCATCAATTCAATCGGTAAGCCATCCAGATCAGCAATAAAAGCAATTAAATATGAGCGATCGCTAATTTCTTGAACTCTGGGCGAGAGTAGAATTTTCAGCTTTCCCAACTTTTCTACTAGATTTTTTAGTTCTTTCTCCAAATCTTCTACCTCAAAAGAAAGATGATAGTAACCCA
Organism: Pseudanabaenales cyanobacterium; assembly: GCA_038246525.1. Lineage (GTDB taxonomy): Bacteria > Cyanobacteriota > Cyanobacteriia > Pseudanabaenales > Pseudanabaenaceae > JANRLH01. The sequence continues at coordinate 2,055 of JBBRVV010000410.1, read as the reverse complement.
CATAGTGCTGATCATAGAAACAGTCTGGAGCGGGCTTTGGCTCTGGAATCTGAATCAGTTCAAGCTTTGTCCCCAATCCATCTAGCCAACAAGCTAAAGTAGCTCCTGTGGTAAAGCGAGTAGTTACTGAAAATCCTAAGGCTTCATAGAAAGTAATCGCGCCAAAAATATCTGCTGTCCGAATTGCCATGTGATAGTACTTGATAGGAATACCTCTGGATTTTTCTTATATTTTACGCACAGATGGCTCAAACTGCGGTTACCCAAGCGATCGCCTGTGAATCAAGATATTTCTAACCCAGAATCTAAAGTTCGTATTCTCGTTATCCATACTCAAGAAGATTGGGAGATTACATGGGAATGCTGGAGCCTAATGGTAGAAAGCGAATTTATGGGCTAGGAGTTTCAACTTCGCTTTTACTTCGGACTTCACTCACATAGCTAACCTCAAAAAACAAAGTGAAGGGCTGCTGCATTTGCCGTTCCACAAATTTCTCTAAGAGCTCTACTTGGCGCACAGTGACTGGATCTCTGGCATAGACTTTTAAGTTAACTTCAGGTGGACTAACTAACCAATTTGCCTTAAAGTCAATCAGGTCTAGGCGGCGAAATGTTTCAGTTTCTTTCAATAAAGCTCTACGCAGGATAGTTTCTAGTTGAGCTTGTCTTACTAATTGCGAAAAACTAAGTCCTAGGGGAACTGTGATAATCGAGGTTAGGGCTAGAGTGGTAATTAATGCCTTCTGGGCGCGCCTAAAGGGAGCATAACCTGAGACTAAAAATGCCAACATACAAGCTAAAGATATACCTAAAAGGTTGGTTAAAAATAGTAAACCTGCACCAACACTAAAGCCCCATCTCCCTTGGGATAGCCCTAAGCCAACCACACAAATTGGTGGCATTAAAGCTACAGCGATCGCAGTGCCTGCTACAGTACCCGAAACCTTTGATTCAACTTTGGCATAACCTCCAATTCCGCCCGCTGCCACCGCAATTCCTAAATCTAGAAGTGTGGGCTGAGTCCGAGCTAAAATTTCACTGCCATATCTGGTAATGCCTGAAATCAAACCGAGCGTGCATGATAAGCCAATGCCAGTTACGGTTCCCATGGCTAAAGAAATCAAACTTTGGCGAAATAAAAGGGCATTTCCCACCAATGCCCCAAAACTTAGAGCCCGAATTGGCAACATTAAAGGGGCAACAATCATGGCACCAATAATTACTGCTGCACTATTTGATAAAAGCCCAAAGGTAGCGATCGCACAGGAACTGATTACTAAAACTAAGTAGGGCAGATCTAGTTTTGCCTCATCAAATAACTCTAGGGTAACTTGCTCAGTATGTGGGCGGCTAGATTGATGCCACAGGTTACGATAAAAACGCTTGGTTAAAATTGCTGCCCTATGTTTTAAAGATCGATCCTTCACACATCTACCTAATATGACCAATTTACTCTTTAATTTGATTATCAATATTACTTTATTTACTTTAAGTAGTTAAATCAAAGAAAAGTTAATACCAGGCTAACCGCATACGTTTCTTAACAAATGACCAAATCTATGCAGTGACTATGTTCAAGGTAGTAAGAACATCCCTGAGATGAGGATAATGAACCAAAATGATCAACTGCATAGCTATGTTTCATGTCAAAGTATCACCAGTAAAGTTGTAGTTGCCTGCATTAAGTAGCTGAACCTAATTAAATGTAAGACATCATACCTTGAGATTCTTGGCTTGATATCAATTTTCAATATAGGCATCCACAGCGATCGCTAAATCATCAGCATTGTCAAACGGGCAAAGCGAGATTTAGGAATTACCCAAGACTTGTTTAATCTTGACGAGGGTTATTGATAGATAAGGTTGAATTAAGAGATTATAAAATATGGATGTAAAAGCAGCGATCGCCTTTGAAGCAGGGAAGCCTTTAGAAATCTCGACAGTGCAGCTAGAGCCACCCAGATTTGGCGAAGTTTTGGTAGAGATTAAAGCTACAGGAATCTGTCACACCGACGCTTACACCCTTTCGGGCAGAGATCCAGAGGGATTATTCCC
>JBBRVV010000409.1:0-2463 GCA_038246525.1 Pseudanabaenales cyanobacterium | reverse complement strand
AAGGATGGCAGCATTGTCATCCTTCTAGACGAATCCGATGGGAGGGAAGGGAAACGTCCCGATGCTGAAATTGACGGCGAAATCTGGGATTTCAAAAGATTGACACCTGAAGCGATCGCATTTGCTAATCGTGTACAAGCAGACATTAGAGAAGCAAGAAACCAAGGAGCAGTTAAGGCTGCTTATCACATTGATAGAGAGAATTATGATTTGAATGAAATAAAGCGTGGAACCGCAAGAGCATTCAGGTATGATGTAGAAAAACAACTTCAACTTGTAGTTTATTTATTACCCACTGGGGAAAGAGTCTTCTATGGTAGGAACATTTTATGAAAATAAGATTTGACGACTTCAAAGAAATTATTCAACTTGCTATTAAGAATGGACTTTCACTTGAAGCAAAATTAATTATTATTGGCAGAATTTCCTATGCCTCAGAAATTGGAGAGCTAACTATTAATGAGGCTGAAGAGTTAGAGAATATGCTTGGCGATCAGAAGGAATGGCAGGACGCTTTCCAAATGGCACAGGGGTAACAAAAAACGATAAGTATCAACTAGCATCTTGATTTCTATCTTTTAATTATTGACTATTGCTGCTTTTTATTACTAAAGAGGTTTGTGAGTAGAGTGAGCGAGAATTTAGCATTTGTCACAGGTGGTAATGGATTTGTCGGCGCAAACTTGGTAAGGCTGCTACTCCAACAGGGTTACAGCGTAAGAGTTTTAGCTAGATCTAGTAGTTCTTTAAAATCGCTTCAGGGATTGGATATCCAAATTGTCCAAGGCGATCTGACTGATTTAGATCTTGCTCCCAAGCTAAAAGGCTGTCGATATCTTTTCCATGTGGCAGCCCATTATTCGCTCTGGCGTGCCGATCAAGAAAAGTTGCTTCAGTCCAATGTTTACGGGACGCGCAATATTCTCGCAGCCGCTAGGGAAGTGGGAGTTGAACGCACAGTCTATACTAGTTCCGTAGCAGCGATTGGAGTTCAGAATAGTCTAAAGGGAATTGCTAATGAGAATTATCAAAGTCCACCTGAGAGACTAATTGGTGCCTACAAACTCTCTAAATATTTGGCAGAACAGGAAGCAAAAAGAGCGGTAGAGAAAGGACAGGAAATCGTGATTGTCAATCCTGCTACGCCAATTGGGGCTTGGGATGCCAAACCTACGCCTACGGGTGAAATAATCTTGAGATTTTTACGGCGACAAATGCCTTTTTACATGGATACGGGCTTAAATTTTATCGATGTGCAAGATGTAGCTTGGGGGCATTTATTAGCGCTGCAAAAAGGGAAATGCGGCGATCGCTACATTCTTGGCAATCAAAATATGACCCTTAGAGATTTCCTGATCTTACTAGAATCTCTCACAGGATTAGACGCACCAAAGCAAAAAATCCCCCAATGGATTCCACTCATGGTGGCATGGATTGAAGAATTTCTTCTTGCTCGACTAGGTAGAACTCCAACTCTAGCTATTGATAGTGTGAGAATGGCAGGACAGAAAATGTATTACGACTCAAGTAAAGCGATCGCTGAATTAGGCTTACCGCAAACTCCTATTACCACTGCAATTCAAGCTGCAATTGACTGGTATCGAAGTCATGGCTATGTACCTTAAGAGACTTGCTTCTACAATGTAAGTAAATTGAATATCTCTTCCACTGTAACTTGCCACTCACTCAGAATATCCAATATAGGCAAAATATCTGGGCCTCTTTTTGTCTCAGGTAGCTGGTCGCCTTCACAGACCATGATCAATTTTCGCTCAGGACAAATGAGCCAGCCTAGTTGAGATCCGTTTATAATTGCCAAACTGATTTTAGTCATCACTCGTAAAGCCGACTGGTCAGGAGATAGAATCTCAATAATCCAATCTGGGGGCATAATCACTCGATTTGCAACTTCTCTATTTGGATCAAATGGAATATTTTCCCATCGCATCACCGCAATATCAGGAACTATGGAAGTATCTTCAAAGCTACAACGCAATTCAGGAAAAGCATAGGCTATTTTTTTCTTCTTTACAATTTGATTAATAGAAGTGATGACTTCTGATTGAAGGGTGCTATGTTTTCCTTGAGGCATGGGCTTTTGGTAGATTTGACCTTCGATGTATTCAGTTGCGGGTTTGGTTTCAGGTAATCCTAAAAATTCTTCTAAAGATAAGATAATTTTTTCTAGGGCGATCGCCATAATTTATAAGTAGTTAAGCTAAAGTAAACTGATAATGATTTGGGTCGCAGGGCGTAGCCCCGCTATGGGTTTTAAGTTATTCTGAGTTTAGAGATTTTAACTTTATATAGTCTCACCTACTTACCTCTATTCCAATGTAAGTAAATTAAAGATCTCTTCTACCGTAAATTGCCACTCACTTAGAATATCCAATACAGGCAAAATATCTGGACCTCTTTTTGTCTCAGGTAAGCGATCGCCTTCAAACACCATTACTAAATCTT
>JBBRVV010000408.1:0-2469 GCA_038246525.1 Pseudanabaenales cyanobacterium | reverse complement strand
TTTTCGACGAGACTTTGATTTGTAACGCGACTTCTTTTAAATATTTTACCGTTATCGTGCCGCGCTTCGCGCGGCACGATAACCCTTTGGTTTTATGGAATCTGGTACTTTTATTTTTAGAGATCTCCCAAGTTTTTCTCGTCAAATTTTCCTTAGATTAGCTAAAAATACTACTAATCAGTAAAAGTTAGCAATTTGAACAGCTTTCTAAAAAATTTGGGCGATAATTGAAAGATTAACCCATATTGTCAAGCAGTCAGTTAATAGTTATGCCTCCAGCTACACTCACTCCCAACCTCCCATCCTTGCAGACTGACGAAAAAGTTAATCAGCAAGTTAATGAGCATATTCATGAACAAGACAATCCAGACTCGTCCGAACTATTTGCGCAAGAATCATTTGATCGCTATGTGATGGGAACCTACGCCCGCTTCCCGATTTCCTTAGAAAAAGGTGCAGGCTGCTTGGTATGGGACAGTAAGGGAAAAGAGTATTTAGACTTTGTGGCTGGCATTGCTACCTGTACCCTAGGTCACGCTCACCCCGCCATGGTCAAGACGGTAACTGAGCAAATTCAAACCCTACATCATGTTTCTAACCTCTATTACCAGGCTCCTCAGGGCAAGTTAGCGCAATGGCTCGTCCAAAACTCCTGTGCCGACAAGGTATTTTTCTGTAACTCTGGCGCAGAAGCAAATGAAGCCGCTATCAAACTGGCAAGAAAATATGCCCATGTGCAATTAGGAATTACAGATCCGTTAATTTTGACTGCAAAAGCCAGTTTTCATGGACGCACCTTGGCTACAGTCACCGCCACAGGACAGGAGAAATATCATAAAAATTTTACCCCCCTCGTTTCGGGTTTTGCTTATGTGCCTTATAACGATCTGGAAGCTTTAGAAGCGGCGATCGCTACCTATGAAGGCAGAATCTGTGCGGTCTTGATGGAAGGTTTACAGGGAGAAGGCGGTGTCATGCCAGGCGATCGCGCCTATTTCCAGAAATTGCGAGAAATTTGTGACCAGAAAAAGCTGCTGCTAATCATGGATGAAGTGCAGGTGGGTATGGCTAGAAGCGGTAAGCTATGGGGCTACGAGAATCTAGGAATTGAGCCTGATGTTTTCACCTCCGCTAAGGGTTTGGGGGGCGGTATTCCCATTGGCGCAATGCTTTGTAAAGCAAGCTGTGATATTTTTGCGCCTGGTGACCATGCTAGTACCTATGGCGGTAATCCATTCGCCTGTGCAGTTGCCCTATCTGTCTGCCAGACAATTGAGCGGGAAAATCTGATTAGAAATGCCAGGGAGCGGGGCGCTCAGTTAAAGCAAGGTTTGGAAGCGATCGCTCAACTTTATCCTGACAAAATTACGCAAGTGCGAGGCTGGGGATTGATTCAAGGCTTAGTGATTGATGAAAATTCTGCTCTCACCGCTAAGGATTTGATTCAAGCCTGTATTGATCGTGGTTTACTGCTAGTAGCTGCTGGCTTAAAAGTGGTAAGATTTGTGCCGCCTTTGATCGTGAGTGCCGCAGAAATCGATCAGGCAGTAGAAATTGTGAAACAGGCAATCGATTCTTTAAATTAAAAAATGCAAAATCTTACCCCAAATCCTAGTTATAGCCTCACCCTGCAAGTGCAATTACCCAACCAAGCAGGGATGTTGGCGACGGTTTTAGCTGCTTTAGCCGAAGCTGGTGGCAGTCTTAGTCAGATTGAGCTAGTGCAGCAAACTCTGAAGATTTCTGTGCGAGAAATTACAGTGAATGCCTTTAGCAGTGAGCATTCTGGCAAGTTAGTTCAAGTAGTAAAAGAATTGCCAGAGGTTCACCTTTTGGAAGTACGCGATCGCACCTTTAATGCTCACAAAGGCGGCAAGATTAGTATGAATTCTAAAATTGCGATTAATGGACAAGACGATTTGGCAATGGTTTACACACCAGGTGTGGGGCGGATCTGTCTAGCGATCGCGGAGAATCCTAGCCTAGTGCGAGAATTAACAATTAAAGGAAATACCGTAGCGATCGTCACTGATGGTAGTGCAGTGCTAGGGCTGGGAAATCTAGGTCCCGAAGCTGCTTTGCCAGTAATGGAAGGAAAGGCAATGCTATTTAAAGAATTTGCAGCGATCGACGCGTTTCCCATTTGCCTTGCTACTCAGGATGTGGAAGAGATTATAAAAACCGTAAAATACCTTGAGCCAGTATTTGGTGGAATTAACCTCGAAGATATTAGCGCTCCCCGTTGTTTTGAGATCGAACGCCGACTGCGGGAAGAGTTAAATATTCCTGTTTTCCATGATGATCAACATGGCACAGCGATTGTAGTAGTTGCGGGCATTCTGAATGCGCTGCGCGTAGTGCAAAAAAATATCACTGAAGTCCAATTGGTCATGAGCGGAGCAGGAGCTTCAGGCATTGCGGTGGCACGTCTGTTACGGGAAGCAGGGGCAAAGAAAATTATTATGTGTG
>JBBRVV010000407.1:0-2473 GCA_038246525.1 Pseudanabaenales cyanobacterium | reverse complement strand
TGAGTGATGTGGTGGCGGCGGCTCTGAATAAATTACCTCCGATGTATGCCACAAGCGATCGCGGCTGGCAGATGTTACGCAAAAAAGCAAATAATGAATTGACGCGCCAAATTAGCCAAGCGGTGCAGCAATCGATTCAAAATGCTAAGCCAAAAGCACCTAGAGATATTCCGCATATCAGTGAAGACGAGTTAGAAGTCCCTGCTCATTCTCTCGCTAAGCTGCAAGATATTTTACAAAACTATGATCTAGAGTGGAAAGATATTCCTAGTGCGGTAGAGACAATGTTAGACAACATTCGTTGCGGCGTAAATTTTAACCACCATCGCGAGACTAATCTCCAGATTTTTAATCGGCAATCGCCTCAACCTCTATCGCCGAAAAAATCCTGGAAGGAGCAAGCTCTAAGTTTAGAGAAGGGAGAGCTTGAGAACGAATCTGAATCAGATGTGCCTGTAAAACTTTCCAACAGTGAACAGGACTTTGCTTCCTATATGTTGCCTACTGCGTGTTTTTATACTAATGCCCTAGAAAAACCAGTAGTGCTAACCGCAAAGTCACAAATTCAACGCTTAGGCACAATGGTCGGAAAGAATATAAAACTGGAAGATGTAGCTGCCTATGCGCTCAATCGTTTGCCACCAATGTATGTTACTAATCGCCAAGATCTAAAGCAAGCAAGAGAAAAAGCAAAGCGAGAGTTAGGGAATGACTTAATTTCCTTGGTGATGCAGGCAATTATGACCTTGAACAAAGCTCCTACTCGCTTGGTTAATCCCATTCCTTTAGCTAAGTTTGATCGGGATCAAGAAGAAGCACTTACCCAATTACGGTTGTTGCTCAATCGTGATGATGTGACTTGGCGGAATGTGGCAGCGATGGTTTTAGAAGCAATGGATGGGGCAAAACAACAAGGTGATGATTGGCGCAAGCGTTGGGAAAGAATGGGACAAATCTATCGTAAGCTTCCACTTCAGCCTGGTGAAGCCGAATTATCGCTGCTGCCTTCAACTCAAGGCGATGTGTTATCGGTGCGGGCGAATACTCGTCATGCCTTCGCTTTACTGGTAGATAATCCGCAAAAAGTCGCAAAGATTGTATTGCAGTATTTCCCCACGATCGCCTATGTGGAATTACTCTATCCTCTTCTGCCTTTCTCTCTAACCTATACCAGAGGAGAAATGGCGGCAGATGGAATTCTCCCCCCAGCTAAATCTGCAAATCAAGCGCCAAAGGTCGAAGCTAAGGGAGCAGCAAAAACTGCTACTTCTATACTGCCTAATTCTGCGCCTGTAAATGCTGCTAAGGCTGAAGTGACTAAGCAAGAGCGTTGACCGAGCTTAAATTATGGGCATGAGACATTTATGAGTGATTCAACCTCAACTACTCCATCTATTCCAGTAGATTCTCAGCTTCACTCCTTTCAGTCAACTAACCAGGTAGATCGATTTCTTGCCTTACGCGCGATCGCTGCATTTTTGATCGTAGCTGCCCATTGTCTTCCACCCAGAGAGACGATTATTTATCGGATTGGTGACCTAAATTACGATTTGAGTTGGTTGCTATTTGCACCTGGTGGTTTGTACTTGCGCGTCTTCTTCTGTCTCTCTGGCTATTTAATTGGCAAGGTCTTCTATACAGGCAAATATGATTTAAGTGTGCCTAGTGTGCTGAAGTTTTGGCGAAATCGGATGTTGCGAGTATTTCCCCTCTATTACTTCGCGGTTTTGATTCTGGTGGTATTTGTCTACACGGATTTATTGAAAATAGAGAACTGGGGATATTTATTGAGGATTCTCACTTTTACCTATAATCATGGCTTGCCCATCGACTTTGATCGGGCATTGTGGGCGGTTTCTACTGAGGTGCAGTTCTATGCGATCGCGCCCTTTGTTTTCGGCTTATTTAGATATTTAGTCCGTCCTAGACAGATATTAATTGCGATTCTGGGAATTTTTGCTTTTACGATCTTCTATCGCAGTTTGGTATGGAATTCTGATTTAAGGCAGGATATTATTACTTACTGGTACACGCCACTTTTACCAAATTTGGATGTATTCCTTTGCGGCTTCTTACTCAATCCTCTGCTTAAGCTCACAACCCATATTCGCAGCAATTGGCTGAATCGAATTTCTCCTGTTTTTCTCCTAGTTTTACTGCATTTCACCACCGTTTTCCATGTGTATTATCAAGAACTTCGCAATGCTACCAATCAAGATGTGGGCGTGCGGAGTCCGATTACCTTTATGGTGATGCCAGCGCTTTCGGTAGTTGTAATTTGCTTTTTCATCTATCAAAGTGAATCAGGCGGAGCTTATCAAAACTTTCAGAAAATCAATCAAAAGCTCTCTCTAGCAGTTTGTTTACAAAATCCTTGGCGAATAGTTGAGATTTTTGGACATCTTTCCTATGGTATTTTTGTCTGGCATATGCCAATTTTGGCAAAAGTTAGAGGAATTATTACGTCTAGTCT
>JBBRVV010000406.1:0-2474 GCA_038246525.1 Pseudanabaenales cyanobacterium | reverse complement strand
TTCTCTTTATTTGAGTTTACACTATCAATATCTCGGAATCTGGGGCTAGGTAGAAGATTCAAGTAGAATCAAAAAATATTATCTATTCTAGGTTTCTCTAATTTCTAACTGAAGTTGTTCAGTCAGGTAAAGATTTAGTTCGATTTAGTACTAACTGTCGCCTTGACAACTACACTCTTAACTCCTATTATTTCCATTCCCAATTTATCAATTTTAGTTAATTGATCTGGCTTTTGTACAGTGCCTGAGACAGTTACAACTCCTTCCTTAGAAGCCACAGTCAGATTTCCACCTGGGATATTTGCTTCCAACTTGCTTCGTACTTCGCTGGCAAGGTCACTATCATTTCGATTTCCTGCATCACCAACCGCTCTTGCTCTCTGTTCTCTAGCTCTAATATCTGCATCCAACTGCTTAGATCGGGTATCACTTTGGGCGTCGGTTTTAGCAGCTTCTGTAGTCTGAGGGGTAGGAGTTGCTGCCTGATTCACAGAACTGGGAGCTTCGGTGCTAGTCCTAGCGTCAGTACAGTCACTTGCGCCAATCATCAAAAGACCGAATAGTAATTAAGCTATTACTTTCGTATTTATCTTTCCAATTTAATCTCTATTTAATTTCTGAATTAATGTCTGAATTAATCCATATAAAGTAGGGTGCAGCCTTTACACCCATACTATTCACTTACCTAAGTTCTTGAACTTTCTTGCTCTATTTGCTCAGGATATGTGCGCAAACAAGGCTAAGAGCAGAAAAACTTCAATTTACATTCGATTAGCAGTTTCTCTAGTTACAGATTGATTATAAATGCCCCAATCACTAATTCCTCTATGACTGAGAATAGTCTGCGCACGCTGAACTTCTACATCTGAACCATCAATCATTACCAAATAATCACCTTGATCAAGGCGATCGCTGTAAGCCCTAGCTCGATTTTCAGGAATGCCCATGCCTACCAATCCACCTGCGATCCCTCCAGTTGCTGCACCAATAGCACCTCCAGTTAAAGATGTTGCCAAAGCGGTTGCACCTGCTCCTGCCAGCATGATTGGACCTACGCCTGGAATTGCCACCATGCCCAAGCCTACCAACAAGCCTGTAAGTCCACCAACGGCTCCGCCTGCGGCAGCGCCAGTTGTAGCACCTGCGCTCGCTTTGTTGCTTGGGGTCAGATCAGCTACATTCTCAGTTCCATGTGCACCACCCAAGTTAGTCATGTGATCTGCATCTTGTCCAATTACCGAAACCATCGACATCGGGAATCCACTATCTCTTAACTCCAATAATGCTGCTTCTGCATCGGCATGGTTTGAAAAAGTACCAATTGCTCGCTTATGTTGTGCCATATTCATTGTTTGTATTCCTACTGAATTTAGATAGTTGATCGAACATATCAACCTTAGGAGAATGAAACCTATAAATAATCAGTCAAAATATGTATTTAGCGATTGAGAAGCTCATTCATAGGGTAGGGGTTAAGGAACTTAGAAGTTAAAGAGAGCTTAGGGTTGCCAACAAAATTATTTTTTCTCTTTAGTTTTAAATGCTCAAATTTTCTCAGTGCGCTTGTAGCAGTCTTCACTGGCTCCACCTACGATTGCTCCTTTATTTTTGAGTAATCTTTTCTGTACCGCTGTAGATCTCTTTTCCTCTTCAGTAACAATTGCACCTGTAACATTCGCCCCATCTAAATTCGGTAAAAAAGGTAAGAAGCACATCCTGGCATTTGTCAAGTTAGCCCTCGAAGATTTGTACCGAGTAAGATTTGCGCCTGCAAGATCCAGCCCAATAAAATTATGGTTACTCAAACCAAACGTACAACTTACGCATTATTTAGTCATTTCAAAAATTGTTGAATTTAATGAATTTCTAAAAATACTGATCCAAGAAATGCCAATAGTTGGCAATGGTAAACCAACAAAAAGCAAAGCTAGTAACGAGCAGCCTAGCCAGAATTTTGAGCCACTTGAGGACATAATTTTTCTTACGCTTAGCGTATTAAGATTAGTCTTCTCTTATTATTTATTTCAAATATTTTTAAATTAAATTTCTATGAAAAATGTGTGGGTATTCCCTGGTCAGGGTTCGCAATCAACTGGCATGACCGCAGATTTGCTGGAAGTTGGGGCAGAGAAATTCTTCGCGGCAGAACAGATTTTAGGTTGGTCTGTCATCGAAAAATGCCAAGCTAATTTGGCAGAACTGACCAAAACTCAGTTTACTCAGCCTTGTTTATACACAATTTCGGCAATTTTGACTGATCTACTGCTCAATGCAGATCAGCTGCCAGATTTAGTTGCAGGTCATAGTTTGGGCGAATATTCGGCACTTTACTGTGCAGGGGTATTTGATTTTGCGACGGGATTAAAACTTGTACAGCAGCGATCGCTGCTAATGGCTGAGGCAAAAGGTGGCGCAATGACTGCCATGATTGGGTGGTGATTTCTGGCACAGTAGCAGCAGTGCAGGCTGTGGTT
>JBBRVV010000405.1:0-2482 GCA_038246525.1 Pseudanabaenales cyanobacterium | reverse complement strand
TTCATTCTTTATCCCCGTTTGACTTATAATATTTGCTACAGCTATCGGATGGCTATCTTGAATTTGAGATAGAACTGCTCCAGGTTTATATCGTAGATGGTAATCAGCATTTACAAGCCGCTAAAGTAGCGATCGCTAACCAAGACAATGCAAGTCTAGCAAGAGAAGCCCATCACCTTAAAGGCGCAAGTGGTAATGTAGGCGCATTGGGAATGCAAAGTCTGGCACAACAGCTAGAAGAAAAGGGGAAAATCCAAGATTGGCAAGCTACCCATGATTTAGGGAAAGATTTGGAAGCAGGATTAAAGAATATTTCTGATTTTATTGCAGTTCATTATTCTAGTTAGCGAAAGTTTTGACGCACACAAATTCGACACATTTGCCAGCGTTCCAAATCTTCTTTGACTGAAGGGCAAGTACATATTGGACATTTTGGTAAATGCGATCGTTGATTTTTGACCGTAGTTTGCCAGCGTTGAAAGGCTTCTAATGGGGTTTTAGGTGGTTCAAGGAGGGGGATAGAGGAATGATCTTGGGGTTTAGATTTGAGAGCAGGGCGTAGAGTTTTCTCAAGGGTTGGCTTTGTCCATTTAGCAGTGGAAAAGTGAATATCTAACAGCAGATCTTCATGGTTGAGATTTAATTCTTGATTTAACTTAGTGTTCAATTTGCCTAAGATAGTCCTTCTTTCAAAACTCAATGCTTGTGCCCAAACTGAGCCTGGCACTCCTACTTGCAAAACCCGCCGATAAATTGCTACTGGTTGAGATTGTTTCGCTACTGCTTCACCTACTACTTCTTGCCAATATTCTAAGATTTTGAGAAAGCGGTTTTGATGTTGCCAACTGCGGCGATCGCGGATTTGGTTGATTAAGCTAGAGAGATTAGTAAGCGCCATAATTATTCCTATTTAATCCTACTCCGCGATTGCTAATTTAACAATCGAATGGAGACAACCAAGAATCTTTTCAACTTGATTAATGTAATCGCGATCGCGATCAATATATAGGACATCGCCGATTAATTTCATAAATTGCCAATCTTCTCCCGTAGTGATACAGCCGTAGATATAATCATTATTTCCTTGACTGCGATTGAGCAGTTTTGCTCCTACCATCTGCGCGATACATTGTCCTAAACCAATTTCAATATCGGCTTTTTTTGCTTTTACTAGCGCCAAAATCGGCGTATTAATCATGAAAGATTGTTCCCCTTTGCTAATAATAAAATCACATTCTCCAGTTAAACCTTCATCTCGATCCACATCTAGGTTTTTACCTGAATAAATTGAAATATGTTCATGGAAGAATTGGGCGATTTCCAGCATAATTGGCGCAATAATGAATTCAGATCGGGCTTTCTCATTGCCAGAGGGAATAGCGATATTCTTGCCTTGGATCAGGGATTTTTGCAGCCATTCACTGGGAAGCACTACCTCAGCAGTAGAGAAAAGTGAAATCAATTTTTGTTCTAACTGAAACTTCTGAATCACGGTGTCTAAGCTGAAGTCTGGATACGCCATCTTTTATGCCTCAAGTTTTCCGTCAGTTTCTTTTGTATTTTGCCATAAATAGCGTTGTCCAGAAAGGTAAGTGGGGTTAGGTACCTAGGCAACACCCCATGAATAACTTGCATACTTAGGCAATCAAGGCTTATCTTAGATTCATCCATTACTAAGTTTTTATTTTCGTCATGTTTAGTACCCAATTAAATCAAGCAAAGGCAAATCAGACAGCAAGTCAAACAAAGGTAAAACAGGCAAAAGCTAAAATTTTAGTATTTCCCATCGGCAACTTAATGTTTGCAGTTAGATTAGAAGAAATGCTGAAAATAGTTTCTATGCCAAGTATTTTCAAGAGCGGTGAGAAGCTCCTAGGTGTAACCAATTTTGAGGATCAAGAGGTTTTGGTAATAGACCTCCATCAACGGGTGTTTGCCCATCCTTTGCCCGAAGCCAAGGGCTTTCTGCTGGTTCTAATGGTAGAGGCTACTCTATATGGCATCACCGTCCCTGCCCTCCCTGTATCGCGTGAAGTGCTGCTTACCGATTTGCATCCCCTTCCTGCTGATTATCGCGATCGCGATAGCTTGGGAATTGCCAGCCACATGATGCACATTATGGAGAAGGAAACACCTCAAACTGTCTTCCTGGTTGATACAAGACTGCTATTACAAATTGCTGACAGAGTGGACTAGGCTAGTTAGAGAAATCTAAGTAAACTTAAACTGGAATCGCAAGAGAAATCTCAGGGCAAAGCCCCGTATAGGGATTATCCGCTAAACGCTTAAATAAATAAACAAAAAATAGAAAAGTGAAATGCAAAAACGAGTTGGGGTAATCGGTGGCGGACAGTTGGCACAAATGATGGCGATCGCTGCCCAAAAATTGGGAGTAGAATTAATTGTCCAGACTGAAAACTCTAACGAGCCAGCCGTGAAATTTGCCAAAAGAGTAGATACTCTAGCTGAATTAGTAGCAAAT
>JBBRVV010000404.1:0-2494 GCA_038246525.1 Pseudanabaenales cyanobacterium | reverse complement strand
TATTCATTTGTAAAGTTTTGTTAGATAGATAGCTTAGATTATAGCCTTGGTTGACCTGCTCAAGGGCAAGATTGCGTTTTGGCTTAGCAAAGAGTTTAATCCTAAAATCCTTCAATAGTCAAAACACTTTAAAGAATTGCGATGTTCCCACTTAAGTAGTCTGCTAATTGACGGTTGTGATCGTGGGCTAGTTTCTGATTAGGGAGCTGATCTGCTAAGTGCTTTAGGGAGAAGGCTTGAGCCTCAGAAACTTCATGGCGATCGCTCACCCAAATACTTCCTTTAGCAAAAACCTCTACGGCAATACAAATAGAATGGAGCCGTGGATCTCGATCTGGGGACGAGTAAACTCCCACAAGACGATTGATCTTAATCAGTTCTAGGCCAGTCTCTTCTGCCAACTCACGCTCCACGGTAGTAGGAATATCTTCGCCCCATTTCACCATGCCGCCAGGTAATCCCCAAAGTCGATTATCTCTTCTCTTGGTAAGGATAATTTGATTCTCTGAATTTAAGGCAAAGATACTAACCGCAGTAACGGGATGACGAAAGATTACCTCCAATACATTCTGGACAAAGTATCGCGATCGCCCCAACATATACTACGCCTAGCCTACGCTGTTTTCTAACTTCAAAGCTAGTAACTTATCCGCTTCTACCGCAAATTCCATTGGTAATGAGTTAAATACTTCCTTACAGAAGCCACTAATCATCATCGAAATTGCATCTTCTGCCGAAATTCCGCGCTGCTGAAAGTAGAAAAGTTGTTCTTCGCCAATCTTAGAAGTAGAAGCTTCATGCTCCACTCTAGCAGTAGGATTCTTGACCTCAATGTAAGGAAAAGTATTCGCTTGGGATTCGCTCCCAATTAACATGGAGTCGCATTGAGAATAGTTCCTTGCACCTGTAGCATTCGGCAGAATCTTGACTAAACCACGATAGCTATTGCAGGATTTACCAGCAGAGATCCCTTTGGAAACAATTTTACTGCGGGTATTTTTGCCGACATGCACCATTTTGCTACCCGTGTCTGCCTGTTGGTGATTATTGGTAAGGGCAACAGAATAGAATTCACCTACCGAGTTTTCGCCCACCAAAATACAACCAGGATACTTCCAGGTAATTGCCGAACCAGTTTCTACTTGCGTCCAAGAGATTTTCGAGTTTTTGCCTTGGCATAGTCCGCGCTTGGTGACGAAGTTATAGATCCCACCTTTACCATTCTTGTCGCCAGCGTACCAGTTTTGCACCGTGGAATACTTGATTTCGGCGTTGTCTAGGGTAACCAATTCTACCACTGCCGCATGGAGTTGATTGGTGTCAAACATCGGTGCAGTACAGCCTTCCAAGTAGCTGACATAACTTCCTTCTTCAGCAATGATTAAAGTGCGTTCAAATTGTCCAGCATCACCGTTATTAATCCGAAAATAAGTGGAGAGTTCCATTGGGCATTTCACCCCTTTGGGAATATAAACGAAGGAACCATCGGTAAATACCGCAGAATTCAGCGCTGCATAGTAGTTGTCGGCGATTGGCACAACGCTACCCATGTATTTTTTGATCAGTTCGGGATAATCGTGCATTGCTTCTGAAATCGAACAGAAGATTACGCCCACTTTGGCTAAGTCTTTGCGGAAAGTAGTAGCGATCGAAACACTATCAAAAATCGCATCCACTGCCACATTAGAAAGCCGCTTTTGCTCGGAGATCGGAATACCCAACTTCTCAAAGGTTGCCAGCAATTCTGGGTCTACTTGGTCAAGGCTATCCTTTTTGGGTTTTGCCTGTTTTGGCGCGGAGTAGTAGACAATATTTTGATAGTCAATTTTGGGATAATTTACTTCTGCCCAAACTGGTTCCTGCATTTTTAGCCATAGCTTGTATGCGCGCAAGCGAAAAGCCAGCATATATCCTGGTTCGTTCTTTTTAGCAGAAATCGCCCGCACTACATCTTCGCTTAAACCCTTAGGAATTGTGTCGGCGGCGATATCCGTAACAAAACCATATTTGTAGGGCTGATTGACTAACGTTTGAACTGAGCTTGATTGAACTGAGCTTGATTGAACTGAGTTTGTTTGAGCAGGGCTTGCTTGAAGCCTATCGGTCTTGACATTATCTGTTAGAACCTTGCCAGTAGCTACGGTCATGTTTGGCTTTCCTAATCTCAAAAAATGGACTTAAACAATTAACTTGTTGCTTTTCTAACTTAATGTTACTTTAAGAATATAAGTATTGTCAAAATCATTTTTAGGTGGCGATCATCTGGCTATGAATACCTTACCAATTTCCGCTGTTTCCAATTCAACTCTTGCCAGTTCGACTCTTGCCAGTTCGACTCTTGCCAGTTCGACTAAGGGCGAGATTTTAGATATTGTCCTAAAACAAGGGAAAACCACTGCCCTAAGCTTAGCGAAAGCTCTACAAATAAGCGTCCAAGCCATTAGACGACATCTCAAAGATTTGGAGCTTGAAGGTTTAATTCAAATTGTGGCAT
>JBBRVV010000403.1:0-2511 GCA_038246525.1 Pseudanabaenales cyanobacterium | reverse complement strand
TTATGAATCAGACTATTCGCTCTGGGTATTGGAGACAGCCAAACACTTGCAAAATAGAGACTTTCAATCCCTTGACTTAGAAAATTTAATTGAGGAGGTTGGAGATTTGAGTCAGCAATTACTATTTTTTATGGTGCAACGCCATTTGTTCTATGATTGATTTGTTGGTTTTGTTATAATTCCCTATGGATTGGCAATTGTTTTTTCTCAGTTTTTCGACAGTATTTATTTCTGAGCTAGGAGATAAAAGTCAGCTGACTACTCTAAGCTTAAGTGGAAACTCTAAGTCGCCTAGGGCAGTATTTATAGGAGCAACTTCGGCTTTAATCTTAGCAAGTCTTGTGGGTGTAGCTTTAGGCGATCGCTTATCCCAAACTCTGCCTACTCGACCTTTAAAAGCGATCGCCGCATTAATTTTTGCTGTACTTTCCTTGAAGTTATTGATGACCAAAGAATAAAATTTTAATTTTTTACATTGCGATCGGATAGTCTCTATTTAAGGAAAATGAAAAGAATGCCCATTCAAGTTTGTATAGTGTTGGGAACTCGTCCCGAAGCGATTAAGTTGGCACCAGTGATCAATCTGCTACGCCAAGATCCAGACTTCGCCACCAGCCTAATTTTGACAGGACAACATCGAGAAATGGTGGCTCAGGTAATGGATTTGTTTGAAATCACGCCAGATCTCGACTTAGAAATTATGCAAACCAAGCAAAGTCTTACCCAAATTACTTGCAAAAGTCTGGCGGGTTTGGAAGATCTATTTAGCCAGCTTAAGCCTGATTTAGTCTTGGTGCAAGGCGATACTACCACTGCATTCGCGGCTGCCCTTGGTGCTTTTTATCAACAGATTCCGATTGGTCATGTAGAAGCTGGATTGCGTACTGATGATCTGCTAAATCCTTTTCCTGAAGAGGCGAATCGACGTTTGATTTCTCAAATCGCTCAGCTTCATTTTGCGCCAACTTCCCAAGCAGCTGAGAATCTCGAAAAAGCTGATGTAACTGGCAAAATTTATCTGACCGGGAATACGGTAATTGATGCCTTATTATTTGTGGCAGAAAAGCTAAAGCAGCAGCGGTATCAGATTTCAGGGTTGGACTGGTCAAAATTTCGGGTGATTCTAGCAACTTTGCATCGGCGCGAAAATTGGGGAGAACCGCTAGAACGCATTGCCCAAGCTTGGTTAGAGATTTTGGCGAACTATCCAGATGTGGCACTATTGTTGCCTTTGCATCTCAATCCTGTTGTGCGCGAACCATTGCAAAATCTTTTGGGCAAACATCCCAGAATCTTTTTAGTAGAACCGCTTAGCTATGGCGAATTAGTTTCAGCCATGCAGCAATGTGATTTGATTATGACTGATTCGGGCGGATTACAGGAAGAAGCACCTAGTTTGGGGAAACCTGTTTTGGTTTTGCGTGATACTACCGAAAGACCAGAAGCGATCGCGGCAGGCACAGCTAAATTAGTAGGCACTGAAACTAAAACAATTGTACTTTCGGCATCAGAAATCCTGGACGACTCAATTCTCTACAATCAAATGGCACAATGCTCTAATCCGTTTGGTGATGGGAAAGCGGCAGAGAGAATTAGAGATTTAATTAAGCAGTTTTTTAAGGAAAGAGTTCTCTAGAAAGTTACATCTTCGTAAAGATCGATAAAACTACCTGAAAAGTTGATGCTTGCCAATTGAAAGCTATCCTGATCAGAGGAGTATGTTTGTAAAACCCAGCGTTCTCCATCCTTGCGATAACATTCAAGACGCTGACGCTTTGCACTAATTAGAACATATTCTTCTAAGGTTTCTAATTGTTGGTAATCGGCGAATTTGTCACCGCGATCTAGGGCTTCGGTAGAATTGGAGAGAACTTCAATAATCAGTTTAGGGAAACATTTATAGTTGAGGTTTTGCTTATCTCTAGGATCACAGGTCACCAACAAATCAGGATAATAATAACGCTTTAAAGTGTCTATTTTGGCTTTCATGTCGAGCATAAAAACTCTACAATTCGATCCGCGTAGATGATTGCGAATCAAAGAAGCTAGGTTCAAGCTAATGGTAACGTGGGGATCGTTCGCGCCAGCCATCGCATAAACATAGCCATCAACATACTCATGTTTGACATCACTTTTTTCCTCCATTTCTAAATATTCTTCTGGTGTCAGGTAAATAAAATCTGGGACTGCAACCATGAGCTTCAGGGTATTTCTAGGATTAGGCTTATCTTGATTTTAACAGAGGGCGCGCTAAATAATTTCCTGCCCATGAATCCACTCTAAGGCTGCCCCTTACTCCCCATTCTTGAAAAATAGTTATGCAAAACACAAACTTAGATGAATTTTACAGATCTGGAAAGTGGAATTTTAGTATCGGCTCAATAAGTAGGGGCAATCGAAAAAAAGAAGGAAAGCAAGGGAGACGAAATACAGTAAAATAAACGTATCCCCTCAATATTCAGGGGTGAAGAGTTATTGGTAGTGTGTCACATTTGTTGGAGAGCGAATAAC
>JBBRVV010000402.1:0-2512 GCA_038246525.1 Pseudanabaenales cyanobacterium | reverse complement strand
GTCAGGTCAACAGGCAAATTCAATTAATCAGGCGCTAGAGCAAATCAAAATCTTGGCGCAGTCTAGTCGCAGTGTAGAAATTAAAGCACGCGAAGCAGAAGGACAAGTAGCGATCGCTACCCAAGCGGTAAAAGAGGGAGATGATGCGATGACCCGTACCGTAGAAGGTATTTCTGCCATTCGCGAAACCGTATCTGAAACCGCTAAGAAAGTAAAACGTCTAGGTGAAGCTTCTCAAAAGATTTCCCGCGTAGTCAACCTGATCGGTGGATTTGCTACTCAAACCAATATGTTGGCGCTGAATGCGGCAATTGAAGCCGCCCGTGCGGGTGAACAGGGTCGAGGTTTTAGTGTAGTTGCCGAAGAGGTGAGAGACTTAGCAGAACAGCCAGCCACAGCCACCGCCGAAATTGAACAACTGGTGGCAGAGATTCAAGTTCAGACTAATGAAGTAGTCAGTGCGATGGAAGCGGGAACCGAGCAAGTAGTAGCAGGTACGCAATTGGTGGAAGAATCTCGTTCTAAATTGGAGCAAATTTCTAATGCAAGCGCCCAGGTAAATCTCCTGATTCAGGATATCTCTAAAGCGTCAATGGCTCAGGCAAGAACTTCAAATAAAGTTGGTTTGTCAATGCAAAGTGTGGCAGCGATCGCTACAACCACATCTAAACAATCCGAAGGTGTTGCCAGTTCTTTCTCAGAATTGCTGAAAGTAGCACAGGAATTGCAGACCAGCGTAGCTCAGTTTAAGGTGTAGGAGAAAAACCATGTTGCTAGAAAGTAAATCCCCTTCCATATCCAGCCCTAAATTTCTCTCGCCAGCATCTGATCAGCTCGCAGAATCGAGCAAAAAATCTGAAAAGGTTAGATACTCTTCTACCAACCGCCAACAAGTTGTAAATACACTGAATGGGTTCTTGATTGGAAGTCTAATTTTTGCAGGCGCATCTGCTCTTACTACTTATAATATTTATCGAAATTTCCAAGTAACGATCAACCGAGATATTCGCTTGTCACAACTGAGCGGTAAAATCACCTATCTTGATGAAGTTTTAACTATGTCTGCCAGGATGTCCGCCTCTACGGGTGATCCTCAGTGGGAAAAACGTTACAACGAAAATGTGCCAATTTTAGATTTGGTCTTAAAGGAGTCTACAAATTTGGCTCCTGAATCATTTAAGCTGAATGCTGAAGAAGTAAGTATTGCAAATGACAAGCTGATCGCATTAGAAACAAAATCTTTTGAACTTATCAAGCAAAATAAATTAACTGAGGCTTCTTCAGTTCTATTTGGAAACGAGTACAAGACCCAAAAAGAGATTTATGCCAAGGGTACAAATTCTGTGCTTAAGTCGATTGCCTTAGATTCTGAATCTCGCTTAAATAGTTATTCACAAAGTTTGTTATCGTCACTAGTACTGACTGGGATTAGCTTTGGGGTGTTAGGCTTAAGCTGGTTTACGATTTCACAACGGATTCGCAACTATATCCGAGAGGGTGAGCAATCGCAGCAAAGTCTGCTTGAATCTCAGAAAGGTTTGCAAGAATTAGTATTGGATGCCGAAAAAAAATCGACCCAGGATAAATTATTTTCTGAAATTGCTTCGCTTACAGTAGAGAAAGAAGCCGATCTAATCCAACTCCTGCAAAAATCTGTGAGTGGAGTTAGAGAATTTTTGAATTGCGATCGGGTAGTGGTTTATCGGTTTCGCGAAGATGGTAGTGGTTTTATTGCCAGTGAGTCGGTGATTCCAGGATTACCCAAAGCGATCAAAGACAAGGTAAATGATGCCTGTATTCCAGAGGTTTTGTTAGAAGCTTATAGAAATGGCAGAGTAGTAGCTACGGCTGATCTAACTCAGCGCAATTATCATCCCGACCATGTGGATCTGTTGAAGCGTCTCCAAATCAAGTCAAATCTCGTAGTACCAACTTTACAACGGGGTAGATTATTCGGTTTGTTAATTGCTCACTATTGCTTCCAAACTCATGATTGGCAGGAGTCTGAGATTCAATTTATGCAGCAATCAGCCGTTCAAATTGGTAATGGTTTGGATCGAGAGAGTTATTTGGTAGAAGTAGAGCGATCGCGCCAACAAGCAGAAAATCTAGGAACTCAACAACGTCAAGAAAAAGAATTGCTCCAGCGTCACGCTTTGGAACTCTTGATCCAGGTAGATCCAGTAAGTCGCGGCGATTTAACCGTAAGAGCCGATGTAACCGAAGATGAAATGGGGACGATCGCTGACTCCTACAATGCCTTAATCCGCAGTTTGAGAAAGATTGTATCTGAAGTGCAAACTGCCTCTCTAGAAGTGTCTGCCAACACCCAAGAAAACGAAAAAACCGTAAGACTAGTGGCGGGAGAGGCGATCCAACAATCTGAATCGATTAACCAAGCCTTGGCCCAAATTCAGGCAATGGCACAGTCGATCAAAGGGGTAGAATCCAGAGCGCAACAAGCAGAAGCGCAGATGTTTAAAGCCAATCAGGTGGTAAAAGCGGGTGACGC
>JBBRVV010000401.1:0-2527 GCA_038246525.1 Pseudanabaenales cyanobacterium | reverse complement strand
CACACCTGAGCAGATTGATGGAACCGAAGAGAAGGAGATTATTTTACCAATTGGCAAGGATATGACCATGACTTTTGCAGGGATGCCTTATTTGCTTTACTTCGTATTGCCTAACCTCTACTTCCATGTAGCCACTGCCTATGACATTCTCAGACATTATGGCGTAGAGCTAGGGAAGATGGATTTTTTGGGTAGACCATAGATTTTTAACAGAAGTCTAGCCGAGATTGGCTGGTAAGCACAGGGTATTTCCCGATCTGCGATCAAATAGATAAATCTTTTGTCTGTCAATTTGCCAGTAGGTTTTATCACCCAATCTGTTAGTTTGAGATCTGGCATTAAAGCTCCTAGTGGTAACCGTTTGGGTCGGATTCTCTAGCTTAAAAGTAGTGATTGTTTCACTTCCCAAGGTTTCTATTAGCGATATTTCGCCAATCAAATCTGCTTTTTCAAAATTCGATACCTGATACAAGTTTTCTGGTCTAATTCCCAAATCGAGGGAAGTGCCAGGCATAATATTTGGGCAATTAGAATTTAGAGAAGATGCAAAAGCTAAAGCGGTGACAAAGTGGGGAGATTGTAACTTCTGATCACCATCCAAGGTAACAGGCAGAAAATTCATGGATGGTGCGCCAATAAACTCGGCAACAAAGCGATTTTGCGGCTGATGATAAAGCTGCAAGGGGGTATCGACCTGCTGAATCTTGCCTCCCTTGAGTACCGCACTCCGATGTCCCATAGTCATCGCTTCTGTTTGATCATGGGTGACATAAATCGTGGTGGTTTGCAGTTGTTTTTGTAGTAGCACAATTTGGCTGCGAGTTTCGCCCCGTAGTTTGGCATCCAGATTTGAGAGGGGTTCATCCATCAAAAATGCCTGGGGATTACGAGCGATCGCTCGACCAAGAGCTACCCTTTGTTTTTGCCCTCCCGACAATTGGGCGGGTTTGCGTTGCAGCAGCATTTCAATTTGTAAAGACTTTGCTACCTGCATTACCTGTTGAGCGATCGCTTGTTTGCTGGTTTTAGCTTGTTGGCGGCGCAGTCCAAAAGCAATATTGTCAAATACATTCAAATGCGGATAGAGGGCATAACTTTGAAACACCATCGCAATATCTCGATCCTTTGGGGCTAGAGGATCAATTTGGCGATCGCCTAGATAAATCTCTCCATTACTAAGCTTCTCCAATCCGGCAATCAGGCGTAAAAGCGTACTTTTGCCACAGCCAGAAGGTCCCACCAACACCATAAATTCATGGTCAGCGATCGCTAGATCAATATCTTGCAGCACATAATTTTGACCAAAAGCCTTAGATACTCCAGAGAGGTGAACAGCAGCCATGAAATTTTATGATTTTAAGGATTTTTTACTCTAACATCCCTAAACTCAGTATGATGAGGCAAAGCTAATTTCTCAGACTATGAAATTCCAAGCCCGTGTATTTGTTACTTTGCGCCCCTCAGTGCTAGATCCTGCGGGAACTGCGATTAAATCTACCTTAAATCAAATGGACAGTAAAGTTGGTGGTGGCGTAGAATCTGTGCGTTTGGGCAAATACTTAGAAATCGGCTTGGAAGCTGTGAATGAATCCGAAGCCAAGCAGCAATTAGACCAAATGTGCGATCGCTTGTTTGCCAATCCAGTAATTGAAGAATATCGCTTTGAAATTCAAGCTTAATTAGAGAATATGAAATTTGGCATCATTGTTTTTCCAGGTTCCAATTGCGATCGCGATTTAGCCACTATTACGCAAGGAGTTTTGCATCAACCTACCAAACTTATTTGGCATCAAGAATCAAACTTAGATGGTATAGATGTAGTAGTTTTGCCAGGCGGATTTAGCTACGGTGATTATTTGCGTTGTGGCGCGATCGCGCGATTCTCACCGATCATGTCGGCAATTCTAGCTCATGCTGCCAAAGGAAAATATGTTTTGGGAATTTGCAATGGCTTTCAGATCCTCACTGAAGTTGGGCTATTGCCTGGAGCCTTAATGCGTAATCGAGATTTAGATTTTATCTGCGATCGCTTACCGCTGAAAGTTGTCCGAAATGACTTAGCTTGGACAAATCAGTACGCCAAAGCGCAGACAATCTCATTGCCCATTGCCCACGGTGAAGGCTGCTACTATGCTGACTCCGACACCCTTGAGCGCTTACAAGATCAGGATCAAATTGTTTTCCAATATTGTGACTCATTGGGAGAAGTCTCAAGCGCATCTAATCCCAATGGTTCTCTAGCAAACATCGCTGGAATTTGCAATCCGCAGGGGAATATCTTGGGTATGATGCCTCATCCAGAACGAGCCGCTGATCCAATTTTAATTAATTCTTTTTACTCTAAACAAAGTCTGGATGGCGGTACTTTATTTACTTCCTTAATAAAAAGTTCAGAACTACTACTCTGCTGAATTACTCTGCCAAATCTGTTTAGGGAACTCGGAATAAAAATGAATAAGATTAGCCCCAACTAGGCTGAGGGGTTTATATATCTTAGATTTACAAGCTTATTCAAACTTTAGGCAAT
>JBBRVV010000400.1:0-2533 GCA_038246525.1 Pseudanabaenales cyanobacterium | reverse complement strand
AGTCAAACAACAGCAAACTCAATGTTACTGTTCAGGGACTTCCTGGGGTGTGGCTATTGTGGGTATGCGCTTCACAATTATTTCTCTAAAGAGTAAATTATGCTGACAAAATCAAACTTAAATCTCGATCCAGAACTAATAATTTGGGATGAAAAAATTCCAAGTGGAACCTACTGGTCGAGGATTATTAAAAAAGGAACAACGCTGCGGATTACTCCTCCAGAAGGCTCCAGAGGGATTTCTTTTCTTTGTTATAATGCTGACAATGCGATCGAACGCTACAATGCTGCCGATACCGCCAAGATTCAGTTCAATGCCTTCTTAAATAAAGGGAAGTTGCTATATTCTGATATGGGAAGAGTCTTATTTTCTATTACCGAAGATACCTGTGGCAATCACGATACTTTATCAGGCTGTAGTAATGTGATGACTAACTCAGCTAAATATGGAGAAGAGAGTTTTTATCGTAGCTCCCGTGATAATTTCTTGCTTGCCTTGGCAAAACGGAATATGGGTAAACGAGATATCATGCCAAATGTAAACTGGTTTGCTCATATTGCGGTGGATAAAATTGGCAATCTGGTGTGGGCTGAAAAAGTAGCTCAGGCGGGAGATTTTATTGATTTGCGTGCCGAAATGAATGTGTTGGCGGTGCTTTCTAATACGCCCCATGTTCTCGACCCTCATCCTGTTTACGATCCAAAGCCGATTCAAGTTACAGTTTGGAATTCGCCTTTACCGCAGGGTAATGATTTGTGTCGTACTTCTTGTCCAGAAGCAATTCGCGGATTCCAAAATACCGATGCCTATTTTGAAGAATTATCAGTTTTAGCTCATTAGTTACTTACACAAAATTTAGAGAATTACGTTATGTTGGCAACATCAATTGAACTCGACCCGAAAGCAGCTATTTACGATCAAGTGTTACCCGCTCGTCGTCCGTGGATGCAGTTAATTAAGAAAGGTCAAACTCTGCGAATCATCGATCTAGGTGGAAATCAGGCGGTGGATGTGTTGGTTTATAATGCGGCTGACACCAGCGATCGCTACTCGGCACCAGACACTATTCGGAATCAAGGCAATATTTTTATCACAACTGGGACAAAGCTCTATTCCAGTGACGGCAATGTATTGATGACGGTTTTGCAAGATACCTGTGGCAAGCATGATACTTCGGGCGGAGCTTGCAGCCGAGAGAGTAATTCGGTGCGCTATGGCTTGGATAAGAAGTGGCTTCATGCGTGTGTGGAGAATTATCTCTATGCCCTGAAGGATTACGGTATGGGCAAGCAGGATTTGGTGAGCAATATCAATTTCTTTATGAATGTACCCGTGAGCGAAGATGGAACTTTGCAAATTGTGGATGGAATTTCTGAACCTGGTAGCACAGTCGATCTGCGGGCGGAAATAGATGTGTTATTCCTGATTTCCAATTGTCCCCAGATTAATAATCCCTGCAATGCCTATAATCCCACTCCGATTCAGCTAATGATTTGGGATGACTAGGGATGTGTGATCGCTAAGGTTTGAGTTAAGGTAGATATTAACTAGCGATCGCCAATCAAGATTGAATTTAATAGGATAAACAAATGACAGTCAGAGAGCAACTTAGTAAAGAACTTGAGCAAGCTCCCGATGAACTTGTTGAAAAAATACTTGACTTTTGCCTATTCCTCAAACAACGTCAAAAAAGTAAAAAGTTCGATGAAGCGATCGTCCCACAAACCAACAAGGTTTCAAAGTTAGATTCTCAGTCTATCTTAGTCTCTGAAGATGAGTGGCGAGGGATTCAAGAAACACTATATTTACTCTCTATCCCAAAAATGAGGGAGTCAATACTTGAAGGCTTATCCACTTCTATTGGTGAATGTAGCGAGCAACTGGAATGGTAAATTGGATGTTGGTTTATACCAAACAAGCCCTAAAAGATGCGAGGAGAATAGCTACAAGTAATCTAAAGGTAAAAGTTAGCGAGCTTTTAGCCATAATTCAAGAAAACCCATTTCAGAATCCTCCACCCTATGAAAAATTAGTCGGAGATTTAACAGGTGCATATTCACGCAGAATAAATATTCAACATCGTCTAGTTTATGAGGTGATTGAATCCGAAAAAATTATTAAAGTAATTAGGATGTGGACGCATTATGAATAACAGCGATCGCTACTAAATTATCAGAACATCAAGTCAGTACCAATCCAGTCTCCGCCTACTATCACGATCACCTATTTGTCCTATCTGCTCAGGCGGTTGAAGCTATGAAGTTACTGAGAGAGTTTTTTTAGGATGGGAAGTCTAAAACTATATTTAGAGATGTTTGGATTAATTTCCAATATTCTGATTCTAGAACTCCAACCAATCCAAGAATGCGCTGATGATCAACTGAGCGAATTTGCCCAATATCAATATAGCGATCTTGATCTAAACCATTAGCTGCCGATGCCTTAACATTTACCACATAAGGAGCTTGTTTATTACCAGGACGGAATGGCACCACTACAGTTAATAACCCATACTGATTCATTGTATTAGTTT
>JBBRVV010000399.1:0-2536 GCA_038246525.1 Pseudanabaenales cyanobacterium | reverse complement strand
TCTTGGGTCAGCGCCCGTTGTAGCAGTCGATTAAATGAAGAAGTGCTGTAGATCATCAAGTCTCGCACATCCTTGAGTCCAGGTAGAGTGCGTTGGGGGTAACGAATATAGTCAAAGGCAATACCGTCTGGTTTTCGCTTAGCGATCGCTTGAATCAAAACTTTCAGGTCTTGACGTGCCTGAGGATTATAGGGATCAATAAACACATGGCGGGCATGTTTAACTTCAGGCAGAGCAGCGGGATCAGCCAGATTTGTTTCGCCAAAGCCATTGCGAGCGATCGCAGTTTGTTGGAGGGGCTGTTTGCCATAACCTGAGCCAAAATTCATGGAGTACAGCCAAGCATAGACTTTGACTCCTCGCTGTCGCGCTTTTTGAATTACTTCAGCTAAAAGATCGGTTCTGGGTGCTTCTGCCCCAATTACTGAAGTCCAGGCGGTGGGATTATCCTGTTGGGGTAAGAGAACCCGCCCATCGTAAAAAGTGTTGAGATAAATGCGGTTGTAACCATAATTGGCAATGTTGTCCAAGGTTTGCTCTAGAGAGCCAGGCTGTAAATCACAGGGGTATACGCGTAACCAAGTGCCTAAAACTTTTGGTTGTTTTTGATTACGGCATTTAGCCAGCGCCTGAGCGTGTTCTGCTACCATTTGCTCGTAGCGTTGCTTGGTAAGCTGATCTGGAGCACGGATAAGGGCTTGCAGTAGACTGGCTTTACTGAGGGCAGCTTCGGTAGAAACACGACAGTCTAACTCTGGTTGCTGCGATCGCATTTCGCTAGGCTTATAGAAATCTAAACTTAAACCAAAGGCTAAAAAAAGACCTACTCCGATTCTTGAAAATTTAAGCAACTTCGCGTAATTCTTCAGCATTAGATTGAAAATTTACCTAGTCCTTGGCGCAATACTTCGGGCTGATCTCCAGTTAGATCTATGATTGTTGATACTTCAAAGGATAGATCTAAACCATCATCTACAATCAGATCGACAATTTTGTCAAGCTGATCAAAAAGTTCAAAAGAAGAAAGTTCACTATTTCCTTGACTGTAGGCTGAGGTAGAAATAATCGGATTACCCAGGGATTCTAGTAGGGCTTGGGGAATAGGAAGGTTAGGAACCCGAATACCAGTGGTACGCCGCTTTGGATCCATCACTAATTTAGGTACGAGTTTAGTAGCGGGCAAAATAAATGTAAAGGGGCCAGGCACTAGACTTCGCATTAACCGATAGGCGGGATCACTCACTTGAGCGTATTTAGCAATATTTGAAAGGGAAGGGCAAAGAAAGGTTAAAGGTTTATTGGCGGATTGCTTGATTTGGCGCACACGCTGCACAGCCCCTTTATGATTTAGGTCACAGCCGATCGCGTAAACCGTATCTGTAGGATAGAGAATCACTGCCCCATCTAGGAGCGCATCTCTGACTTTATCCACTTGGCGCAGTTGAGGAGATTTGGGATGAATTTGACAAAGATCAGCCATCTTAGTTAAAGCTTTGTAGTTACAGCTGTTGAAGCGCGATCGCTACTACTGCCAATAGAAAACCGACCAGGTAGAATGCCCCCACCACTTGAGTTTCCTGCCAACCTGATAGTTCTAAATGATGATGAAAGGGCGCCATGCGGAATAATCGTTTGCCCTCTCCCGTGCGTTTAGTCACCTTAAAGTAACTCACTTGCAAAATCACGGTCAGTGCTTCCCATACGAAGATTAGCCCCACTACTAATAAGCCCCACATCAGATTGGAGATCAGAGCTACTGCGGCTAAACTGCCGCCCAATGCCAAGGAGCCAGTATCACCCATAAATACTTGAGCAGGATTGTGATTATGATATAAAAAGCCTAGATACCCCCCCGCTAAAGCTGCGGCAAAAATCGCGATCGCCTGCAAATCTAGTTGAGCATCGTTAAGAGAGCTATTAAAAACCAAGATCGACATCCCTATTAGTGCCACCGCTCCAGTTCCTCCCGCCAAGCCGTCTAGTCCATCAGTGAAATTGGTGGCATTACTAGTACCTAAAAGGGCAAATATCGCCAAGGGCAATACTAACAGCCCTAATGGTAAAACAAAATTAGCGGGGAAGCGCACCGAGGTAATTTCTGGATGTGCCCAGGCAAGCCAACCACAAAAACAGACTGCCGCCACTGTAAGCAAAGCCAATTTAGCTTTAGGCGAGATTCCTTTATTAGATTTTTTTTGCAAAATTTGCCAGTCATCCAGCCAGCCCACTAAGCCGAAGGCAAGGGTAAGTAAACTAGCGGCAAGAATATCTTGGTTAAATTCTCCATAAATATATGACCAAATCAAACCACCAGGTAGAGCGATCGCTAAGATAAAAATGCCGCCCATCGTAGGAGTGCCACCTTTTTTTAAGTGGGCTTGGGGTCCATCTTCACGGATTACTTGCCCAGTTTTAAGGATTCGTAGCCAGGGAATCACCAAGTAGCCAGCGATTACCACTACCGTCGCACAGCTAAGCATCGGTAACAGCAACTCTGAAATATAAAACCAGGAAATCTTACCCGCTATTAACCATT
>JBBRVV010000398.1:0-2546 GCA_038246525.1 Pseudanabaenales cyanobacterium | reverse complement strand
TTGACAATACTGATCCCGATGGGATTGACCTAGTATTAGCCCAGTTGGGTAGCGATCGCTTTGCTCAAACCTTAGTGATCATTACTTCCAAATCTGGCAGTACGCCCGAAGCCGCGAATGGAATGAAAGAGGTAAAATTTGCCTATGAGCAAGCAGGCTTAGACTTTAGCAAATATGCCGTAGCCGTAACTGGGAGAGGCAGTAGCTTAGAAAAATTAGCTCAAGCTGAGGGCTGGTTAGCGGTATTCCCGATGCGGGATTGGGTAGGTGGGCGTACCTCTGAACTTTCGGCGGTCGGGTTATTGCCTGCTGCGCTCCAAGGAATTGATATTCGAGCAATGTTGATCGGGGCAAAGATCATGGATAGTGCCACCAGAGTGCCTAGCTTGCGCCAAAATCCTGCTGCTTTACTAACTATGGCTTGGTATTTTTCTGGCAACGGAAGGGGCGAAAAAGATATGGTGATTTTGCCCTACAAGGATCGGTTGATGTTATTTAGTCGCTACTTACAGCAACTGGTGATGGAGTCCCTAGGAAAAGAGCGCGATCTGGCTGGCAACGTAGTGCATCAGGGCATAGCAGTATATGGCAACAAGGGTTCCACCGACCAACACGCCTATGTCCAACAGCTACGCGAGGGTGTACCTAACTTTTTTGCTACTTTTATTGAAGTATTACAGGATACCCAAACACCGACCTTACATCCTGAGCTTGAGCCTGGCATTTTTGCTGGCGATTATCTGTCTGGGCTATGGCAAGGCACCCGTCAAGCGCTTTATGATAATGGTCGAGACTCAATCACCGTCACATTACCCAAAGTAACAGGGCAAGAGATTGGTGCTTTAATTGCGCTTTATGAGCGGGCAGTAGGTTTTTATGGCTTTTTAGTAAATGTCAATGCTTACCATCAACCAGGTGTAGAAGCGGGTAAAAAGGCGGCAACTCAAGTTTTGAATTTACAGTCTAAACTGATCCAAGTAATAGCGATGGGGCAAACTTTGCGCTTAGATCAGTTGGCTGAGCAAGTAGGAGAAGCGAACCAAGAAACGGTTTACCACATTTTGCGGCACCTCCATGCCAATCAGCGCGTCAAATTAGAAGGTAATTTAGCCAAGCCCTCTAGTTTGCTAGTTTCGCTGGCTAGTTTATAGATCTCTCTTCTTACGCCAAGAATATAGTTGTTCTTATTGGGATTAAGGGGTGAAACCCCTTAGTGGGGGCAAAGCCCCAACACCCCCGAAATTACTAATCTTTTACTAGGAAGGGAGTAGGATTGAAGTAGTTTTTTCAGGATATATCAATGTTTAAATCCAAACTTTTATCAGCAATAGTCCTAGGATTGTTGGCTTCATCTGCTGGGCTTTGCTCTAAGGCGATCGCTCAGATTGCCAAGCCTACAACTGAATCACAACAAGCCTTACAGGAGTTGCGCCAAGACAATAAGGGCGATTTGTTTAATGGCAATAGTGGTTCTACTGGGTTGATGCAGCTAATCCACAACGCTAATTTGTTCAATAGTAAATCTTCCGACCAGGTTAGAGCCGAGCAGTCAGAATCTCTAGACCAGTCAGTAAAACAATTTCGCGATCGCCAGCGTCAACAACTGGGCACCACCGAACCAGCAGGATCTAAGACAAAGTAACGATTCGGCTCAATTACTAGATCATGAATCGGTTGACCACTAAGGCAGCGCCAATGGCACTCAAACAAGTTAGGTTGCTGAATTCCTACTGAAGCGATCGCAGGCAAGTCAGGGAATGGAATTAAGCGATCAAACAAAACTTGGGGCTTTATTTCAGTCTCAAAGCTAAGGCTAAATTGAACTAAATAGACCCCTGAGCTGGCACAGATCCAATTCAGCAGGTTTTGCCCAAGCTGATAAATTGGCTGCCGTAAGGCATCGGCGATATTTAAGGGCTGTACATACAATTTAGACAAATTAGAAACGCTCACCAAAACTTCAGCTCCAATATTTTTAGTTGAAGCCTGAGTAGGAACCTGAGCAATAATTTCGCCATAGAGTAAACCCCTACCAGTCAGCACCAAAGGCAGCCAGAGATTTCCGCGAGAATTTTCTCTAGTAATCTCATATTCATGGGCTTCAGGATCGGGCTGAGCTTGGGGCAGAAATTGGTCTATCGGCAATATTCCTAATCTTTGTTGAACAAGATTGCGTAAGCCTAAAATATCAGTGCAATCGAGTCCAGGCATTGATCCAGACCTAGACTTAGACATTGGTTAGAACAGGCAAACTGGGAGATAAAGGCTGTACACGGGGCAGTTCTAGTCTTTGCGGACGACTGCGGGTAGCCAAACGGTAGCTGAGACTTTGCAGTTCGGCATGGAGTTGACGGTTTTCTTTTTGCAACATTTCCACCTTTGCTTTAATTTGCAACATCCTTTCCGCAAACTTGGCACGGTAAACATTCGGTAAATCTTCCACAATTTGCTCTAACTCTTTTTGGCGATCGCTGATCGTGGCATTTTCTTGGCACAAGTCTGCTGCTTCTTGTTGATGAGCATGGAGAAGCATTTGGGTATGGCTC
>JBBRVV010000397.1:0-2554 GCA_038246525.1 Pseudanabaenales cyanobacterium | reverse complement strand
TGTGAAAATGCTAAAACAGGTAAAGGATAACGATCTTGTTGTGGCGATCGCTCATACTCACCTTGAACTTAATACTTTTTCAGAGCAAGATGACCGCAATGAGCCTGACTTGGTTGAACTAGCAGAACATCGGAATGGTGTTGATGCTGGTCTGTTGAGTTTAATCTTGCTGCCAAGCGGGGAAATTTTGGGCAGATTTTGGATAAATCAACAGGAGTATGTACCTCTCAAGATGATTCGGATTGTTGGCGAGTCAATTCGATTGCACTATGAAGGAAGAGGGAATGGGATTGCCAGTAAGGTTTTACAACGACAGGCACTTGCGTTTGGAGAGGCACTTAATCAAGATTTATCTTCGCTGCGAGTTGGAATTGTCGGATGTGGTGGAACTGGAAGTGCTGTGGCTATGCTTTTAGCTCGGTTGGGGATTCGCTATTTGGCTTTATTCGATAAGGATACTGTTGAGGAGTCAAATCTAAATCGGTTGCATGGAGCTTTTCCTAAAGATATTGGCATACCAAAAGTTAAGGCGATCGCCAGTTCACTAGAGAATTTCAATCTAAATATTCAGACTTTTCAGACATGGATTAATGAAGAAAGTTGTCGGGATGCTTTGAAGTCATGTGACATTATTTTTGGCTGTACGGACGATCATTCGGGCAGATTGCTATTGAATCGTTTAGCCTATTACTATGCTATCCCAATTTTCGATCTGGGTCTGGCTCTGGAAGTTTCCAATGGTGAACCTCTCAGATTTTCCTGTGCTGATGGGCGTGTAACTGTCTTAATGCCTAAACACAGGTGTCTCTTGTGCTATGAAGTCATTAATCCTGTTAGGGCGCGAGAAGAATCTCTCAAACGAAACAATCCTGATGAATACGAGCGTCAAAAACAAGAGGCTTATGTCTTGGGCGAAGGTAATCCAAGTCCTGCGGTTGTCACGTTTACTACCAGTGTGGCGATTATGGCGATTGAAGAGTTTTTACATAGATTGCAGGGTTGGCGTGGGGAGAATAAGGCGATCGCTAATCGAGTTCGTAAGTTTACTTTGCTAGAGGATCGTAAACAAGGAGCAATTTCTAACTCTAATTGTCCGATTTGTGGCGATCGGAATATTTGGGGAATTGGAGATAGAGAACCATTTTTGGGGGTTATATGAAATTATTTAGATTGATATTGGTTAAGTTGGGTGTTATTTCTAAGCCTACTTACACCTCAAGGTTTTATATAACTCATCCATCTGATAAAGCGATCAAAAATGGAGAGATTGCAGTAGTTCGTGATGGTAAATTGCTGAAGTGGTGTCGTTTTCGGTGTCCATGTGGTTGTGAAGAAATAATTTTATTATCACTTGGGCAATCCCGAAGTCCTCGGTGGCAAGTAAATATTGATTGGTTAGAAAGACCAACTTTATCTCCTTCAGTTAGAAGACTTGATGGTTGTAAAAGTCATTTTTGGGTTAAAGGGGGCAAGATTGATTGGTGTTCAGATTATAGTAATTAGCTTGGGCAGCGAGACTCATCCTGAAAGGAATCATGTTTCAGATATTTAATCGTATTATCGAGCTTCTAAAAAGTCTTGAATGGATATGATTGCAATATTCTGAAATGGATTTAATATCAGTAAGTCCCGATCTCCTGTAATGATATATTCTGCTTTGCCATTAACTGCAAGCTCAAGAATTTTATCGTCTTTGGGATCGCGACAAGTTCTAATTGATTGAATAATTTCTACATTTTCTACCATTTCAATGAGATCGTTGATAAATTCAGTTCGTGCAGATTTAGAGAGATATTTATCAAATTTTGGACGATTGAATATATCCTCAAGTTCGGCAAATGTAGGGGCAGATATAAGAATTTGGGCAATTGCTAGAGCTTTGTCGAGAGCTTGACGGGGAGCAGATTTCTTAAAGAGTGCGGCACTTAAAATTACATTGGAATCAAGCACAACTCTAATTTTATTCATTGAGGATCGACTGCAATATCTCTGGGGTTAATCCGTTGCTTTCAGCTTCGTCACTAAGTATATCCATTTTAGTTTGTAAGGTACTAATCTTTAGAGCTTGTCTCATCCATTGATTGATCAAGGTCTGTATTTTTTGCTGTTGTTCGGGTGGTGATGCTTGAAAATCTTTAGCGATATCGGCATCAATTTGAATTGCTAGTGTTGTCATAGTTTTGTTTAAGTTATTCCATGATTTATAAATGTAGCAGTTATCTTAAATATCTCTCTTCATTTTGTGCGATCGCCAACTGAATACCTTTAATTTTAACCTGTCTAGCGAGACGTATCCTGAATAGAGTCACCTTCTAGATATTCCCAATACTTAATTATTCCCTCTTGCCGACTGTGGAGGATGCCAAACCATTCCAAGCGCTCTAGGTTTTCAGAGATTACGGCTTTGTACTTTTTGCCATTTTTAAACTGAACGGCGATCGCTTCGACTGTCCATTCATGATTATTGGTGCGAAGTAGATCGCGGATGGCGGCGAGTTGGTCTTTGGGGAGTTTGGGAAATGCTTTTTGTTCGATGGGGATGAGGATCGCTGCT
>JBBRVV010000396.1:0-2570 GCA_038246525.1 Pseudanabaenales cyanobacterium | reverse complement strand
CTCTTTTATATGACTTTGGCTTGGCTGTGTAGCCCAATTCTGAAAGCCAGTCAGAGAGTAATTGATTCTCTTGTGGTGAATAGCCTTCAGTATGAAACTGAATTTGAGGACTGCCTTGGGGACTGAGGCTAAGCGATCCATCATCCATATACCACCAAGCAACTCCTTCAGGGGTAATCTTACTGAGCCAGTCCATTGAGACTCGTTTTTCTGATGCTTCGGGCTTGACCACTTCATACACTTCGATGAGTTCGGGATGGCAAGCGGTACTGCAACAGACAGATTGTTCTCCATAACCTTTGTTGAGAGCAATTCTGAGCTTTGGGCGTAATTTTGATAATCGGCTGGCTTTATATTCCAACCATTCCTGTTGAGGCT
The DNA here is from genome assembly GCA_038246525.1 of Pseudanabaenales cyanobacterium. GTDB lineage: Bacteria > Cyanobacteriota > Cyanobacteriia > Pseudanabaenales > Pseudanabaenaceae > JANRLH01. The sequence continues at coordinate 2,192 of JBBRVV010000396.1, read as the reverse complement.
TCCCATGATTCCAGGATAGTCTTGGGAACCTGCTGTGCTTATTTGGGAAGGAAATTGAGCCATCCCCCAGAAGAGTTCCGTAGATGAGTCCCAAATCTTGGTGAGAGATTGCACCAAGTTCGGAAGCATATTTCTCTGTTCTATTCTGCCAATTCCCGTGTTTGAGCTTAAATGGATGTTTATTCCAGTGGGATAAAATACTGGTGATGCCGAACCCTTTCCTTGCCATGAAATTAGGGATGTCAAGTCTCTCACTACATCCACATTGACAGAATGGACGAAGTGGCTCAACCTCTGCCAAAATAGAGTTAAGGTTGTATTCTTTCTGTCCAAAGGTGTTTCCCTTAAACTGGTGTCCTGGAACAAATCGGCGAATCCGCCCATCCATACCGAACTTGTAAATGGAGGAGCCGCATCCGCATTCACAGGTGACAGTATCTTCATTCCTTCTCTTACGTTTTTTGCCGCTATCCACCCTGTTTCCGTTCTAATTAAATGATTTTCAGTACATTTAAGCTTATATTGATCGGTTTCAATCATAAAAGTTTGGCGCTCACCCTGATCGAACCATCTGACTACTTGCTTAAATTCCCATTGATTCAAAGCATCGTTGTAGCTCAGAACTTTCCTTGCTGCAATATTTGGATCATCGATCCTGATAGCTCCTTGATCGGTACTGATCAGGGAGTCTCCCGTTAGGCATTCATCTATTACATAAATTTTATATCTTGCTTGCACGGGCGCAAATTGAGCGCGTTCGATCAGTTCGCGAATATTGTCCACACCTGTATTACTGGCGGCATCGATCTCAGTAATATCTAGGGCAGTACCAACTGTAACCGCGCGACAGAGTTCGCATACGCCACATGGATCTGGGGTGGGTTGATCGCTGGCGAGGCAGTTTAGTGACTTTGCCATGATTCGGGCTGAGGAGGTTTTACCTGTGCCACGTGCCCCCGTAAACAAGTAAGCTGTGGCAATCCGTTTAGTTTTGAGCGCATTAACTAAAGTTCTAGCGATCGCTTCTTGTCCGACCAAATCCGCAAAAACCTGGGGGCGATATTTATGGTGTAGGGGTTCGTATGCCATGGCAAGCCTGTTGGTATCGGAATTAGCAGTCATTCATGAGGTTGTAGCATTAAACTTAAGCGTGGCTAAAATTGTTATCTATAGCTTGATTCTTTGTAAGGCTTATTTTCAAAGCGATCTGGTCATTATGCAGTAGCATCAAACGTGGTGTCACAGTAGCAAATTATAGTATTTTTAGCCATTCCTCAGCCCTAATCCTAAGACCCCAAACCAAAGACTTGGAGAATCTACATGAGTTTTTCGACCGCTCATCCTTTATCAGACCATGCCAACCAATCTAGCGATCGTCACGCCGTAAGGGAATTGGAGACTCAATTAGAAAAGATTACCAACCAGATTTCTAGTCACAGTGCTGTTCATAGTTTTAGCCCAGATAGTCAGCTTAACTTGCAGTTTCGTCGCCGCATCCAAGTAGTTGAAGAACTGTTGGAGCAAATTCTGCTAGATGAATGTGGGCAGGAATTGGTAGACCTATTGCGCCAGTTACGCTCAATGTGTTCACCCGAAGGACAAGCGCCGCAGTATCCGACCCAAGCGGTGTTAACTTTAGTTGAAAGTTTGGATCTAGGTAGAGTAATCACTGCTGCTAGGGCTTTTGCTCTATATTTTCAGCTAATTAATATAGTAGAGCAACAATTTGAACAGGAAGAACAACAACGTCAAAGAGTAGATCAAAGTCATGGCGACGTGCGGTTTGCGCCTGGTACTTTTCGCTGGCTATTTCCCGAACTCAAACGGCTGAATGTGCCACCCCGTCAGATTCAAACCCTGATTGATAACTTAGATTTGCAGTTGGTTTTTACTGCCCATCCTACCGAGATTGTGCGTCACACCATTCGCTTAAAGCAGCGCTCGATCGCTAAGTTATTAAAACAGTTAGATCAATTAGTGCCAGAAGTCCCGCCAAATCTAGATCCAGATCAAAATTCAGCCGCAAATTTAATTCAAAGTGAAATCTCGCTCAATTGGGAGGTAGAAACCCTGCGCGCCGAAATTGCTGAAGAAATTAGACTCTGGTGGCATACAGATGAATTAAATCAAACTAAGCCCAGTGTTTTAGATGAGGCGGACTATACTCTCCACTATTTTCAGGATGTTTTATT
>JBBRVV010000395.1:0-2570 GCA_038246525.1 Pseudanabaenales cyanobacterium | reverse complement strand
TCATCCTATAGTTAGCAGCATAACTATAGAGCAACGCTGGCGTTCGATCATGCAAGGCATTCAATGGATTGATGAAATTTTGCTATGGCGACTTGGTTATGACGGGAGGTACTTGGATCGAATTACATCTGCTGCAATGATTTTCCCAATTGCAGGTTCAACAGTATCTACTCTCGAAATTAATCCGAGATATGATTTGTCCTTACGCAATCCAAGCTGGTAGAGATAAAGAATCATGAAAGCATTACGCGATCGCTACTGGAAAATTGCTTACTCAAGCGATACCGATAACCCCGTAATCGATTTCTATATTCCAGCAATGGAATGTGCGATTCAGTATGATCGTAAGTCAGGCTTTTTCAATAGCAGCATTCTCAGCAAAGTAGCAAGAGGCTTAGGTGCATTCCTAGAGAACCAGGGACGAATCAGGCTAATTATGGGCTGCCAATTTAGTGCCGACGATCTTCAAGCAATTAAAACAGGCTATGCGCTCCGAGAAGCATTAACCCAGCGTTTAGATACCGACCTCACCCCGCCAGCAAACTTTGCCCAACTCAAACACTTTGAAATTCTAAGTTGGCTAATTCAAAACCAATACCTAGATATTCGCATCGCTGTCCCACTCAAAGCCGATGGTAATCCAGAAGATTCAGAGCGCGTTCTTGATCCACACCATATTTTTCATGAGAAAGTAGGAATTATTACCGATCAGATCGGCGATCGCCTAGCCTTTAATGGTTCTAATAACGAATCGACTAGCGGTTGGCAAATTAATATCGAATCCTTTCACGTTTATCTAGCATGGGAAGGCGATCGTGACCTAGAGCGAGTTCAATTTGAAACCAGCCGTTTTGAGCAACTTTGGCATAATCAAATGCCCAACGTCAGAGTATTTGAGATTCCAGAAGCAGTCCAAAAGAAACTTTTACACTACACTCCAATTCAAAAACCCAACTGGCAAAGCGAAGCTGAATTTGATACCCGTCCTATCCCTCAAACACAAATAATCTCACCTGTTCCCTCAAATACCCTAGAAATATCTGAAAGTAAAAAACAATCAGAACTTCAAGCATTCAGCCAACTTGCCAATATTCACACTCATCCTGGCTGTTTAGACTTCTCAATTAAATCTATTCCCGTCACGCCTTGGGCGCACCAAATGAAAATCCTACGGAGGATGGCAGCCGAATTTCCGCGTAATGCGCTTATTGCCGATGAAGTTGGCTTAGGCAAAACAATTGAGACAGGGCTGGTGTTGCGCTATTTACTGCTATCAAAAAAAGTAAGTAGGGTTTTAGTTCTCTCCCCTGCCAGCGTTCAAACTCAATGGCAAGGTGAACTGAGAGAAAAATTTAACTTACATTTTTGGTCATACTCCCAAGGAGAACTATCCGACCCCTACGGCAATAAGCAAGAAATCTCAGCTACTAATCCTTGGAATATCAAAGACTTAATTTTGGCATCTAGTCATCTAATTCGGCGGAAAGAAAGAATGCAGGAACTCTTAGAATCCGAATCTTGGGATTTAATTGTCTTGGATGAGGCTCACCATGCCCGTCGTAAAAGCCCTCAAAACCGCAAGGATACTCCCAACCGTTTGTTAGAGCTAATGAAAAAGCTAAAAGAGCGAACCCAAGCACTACTCCTACTCTCCGCCACACCAATGCAGATTGACACAATTGAAATATTCGACTTGCTAGATTTACTGGGATTGAGCGGTCATTGGCGACATGGTGATGCTTTCTGTGACTATTTTTCTTCCCTTCCGACTCCACCAGATCGCCACAATCTTGATTTCTGGCAAACTATGTCAGTGGATTATTTCGCCAATGGTGGCAAGCCCTGTCCTCGCCTACAACAGTATTTAGAAAAGAGCGATCGCCTACTGGCATATAAAATCGGCGACATTTGGCAACATGGACAAAAGATTGTCAACCACCAACAACTTATCGCTAATCAGCCACTTGTCGATGTTTCAAAGCAATACCTCACCACCAATACACCGATCAAAGATCTGATGTTTCGCCATACGCGCCGTACCCTCAGAGAGTATTTTAAGCGAGGCATTCTGGATCAGGATGTGCCAGACAGGGAAGTTTGTGACAATGCGATCGCCCTTGAGCCTAACCGTGAAATTCCTCTCTATGTCGAAGTTAGCAATTATGTACGTCATTTTTATCGACTTGCTCAAAAAGAAAATCGTAAAGCTCTAGGATTTTTGATGACACTTTACCGTAAACGATTAACCAGTTCTTTCTATGCTGTGCAAAAGTCTCTGCAAAAACGTTTAGATTCCCTTCTCACTCAACGCGGTAGTAGTCTTACTGAAGATGATTTTGCCGACTTTGATGATGCTGATGATGCCGTAATCGAAGGATTAGAATCATACATGGAGCCTATCGATCCTCAAGAAATCCAGTACCTAGAAGATTTACTCCGAAAGTTTGACAGCACAGGTGAAGATACTAAGCTATCCCAGTTTCTGATTACGCTAAGACAAGAATTAGTGAAGCGAGAAAGTGCGATTACTTTTACTCAATATACCGACACAATGGATTATTTACGAGATT
>JBBRVV010000394.1:0-2602 GCA_038246525.1 Pseudanabaenales cyanobacterium | reverse complement strand
TTGAAGTGAAACAGACTGCCTTTCGGATTGATGGAGTATTTGTTAGCAATACACCAAAAGTACCCATTCAGTTTGTCGAGGTCCAGTTTCAAGAAGATAATCGTTTTTTTGAACGTACAATCAGCGAAATCTTTTTGTACCTGGGACAAAATGAAAGTATAAATGAATGGAGATTTGTAGTTTTGGTAGGAAAGCAAAATATGATTCCATCCTTACCAACTAAGTATCAGTTACTTTCTCCTAACATTTCTGTCTTCTATTTAGATCAGATTGAAAATATTGATACTAAACCTTTAGGCGTGAGAATAGTAGATTTAGTTGTGTGTAAGCCTAATCAAGCTAAGCAAAAAGTGCCAGGTTTAATCGAAGAGGCAAAGAGCATTGCAGACAGTAGCTTACAGAAAGTGGTGATAGACTTAATTGATCCGATCATCATGTACAAATTTGAAAATCTAAGTTATCGGGAGTTAGAAGCAATGTTTGGATTAAGTGAATTGAAGCGGACACGAGTGTACCAAGAGGGTAAAGAGGAAGGTGAACAGGAAGGTCGGAAAGAAGAGGCAAGATCTTTGATTTTACGATTACTTGGGCGGCGCTTGGGCAAGCTTGAGCAAAAAACAATCGCTAGGGTGGAAAGGCTGAGCCTCCAAAAGCTGGAAGAATTGGCAGAAGCCCTATTAGATTTTAGTAAGATTGAAGACCTAGAAAGTTGGCTGGGATAAAATTGCTATCTGCTCGGATCTAATTTTCAATAACTGCAAGCGATCGCGCTATGCTAATACAAATTAATTCTTTTTAATCCCTCAGATTCATGCCTGCCTTCACCCTATCTCCTAAGATTAAACGCGCTCTGATCACTGGTATTACTGGACAAGATGGTTCCTATCTTTCAGAGTTGCTTTTGGCGAAAGGTTATCAGGTACATGGCATTATTCGCCGCGCTTCTACCATTAATACAGATCGGATTGATCACCTCTATCGAGACCCGCACCTGCCTGAGACCAAGCTTTTTCTCCACTATGGCGATCTGACTGATGGTACTACTTTACGGCGCATTTTAGAGATGGTACAACCTCAGGAAATCTACAACTTGGGTGCGCAGTCTCATGTACGGGTAAGCTTTGATTCGCCAGAATATACGGTGGATGCCGTGGGAATGGGAACTTTACGGTTATTAGAGGCGATGCGCGATTATCAACAAAGAACAGGGCAGGAAGTGCGTTACTACCAGGCAGGATCTTCTGAAATGTATGGGCTGGTGCAGGCTGTGCCACAAACTGAAACTACCCCCTTCTATCCCCGTAGCCCTTACGCCTGTGCGAAGGTATATGCCCATTGGCAAACGATCAACTATCGCGAATCCTATCATCTTTATGCTTGTAATGGGATTCTGTTTAACCATGAAAGTCCGAGAAGAGGAGAAACCTTTGTAACGCGAAAAATCACCAGAGCGATCGCCCGAATTGTAGCTAAACAACAGCAAAAACTTTACTTGGGGAACCTGGATGCCAAACGAGATTGGGGTTATGCTAAAGACTATGTAGAAGCGATGTGGTTGATGTTACAGCAGGAAAAGCCTGATGATTATGTAATCGCTACGGGAGAAACCCACTCAGTTAGAGAGTTTTTAGATAGGGCTTTTACCTATGTGGGACTAAATTGGCAAGACTATGTGGAAATTGATCCACGCTATTTCCGTCCCGCCGAAGTTGAATTGCTCCTAGGCGATGCTACGAAAGCGAAAGAGAAGCTAGGTTGGATTCCTCAAGTAACTTTTGGCGAATTGGTAGAAATCATGATAGATGCAGATATGCAGGCACTGGGACTAGAAGTTCCCTCAAGCGATCGCGTCCAGGATTTTGCCACTTTACGCCAAAACGGGAAAGAAAGTAATTGGTCTTGATCTCATTCAAATACGGGGATTTTAGTAATGTTAGCTAGGATTTGGAGTGCTTCGCTATTAGGGATTGAGGCGATTCAAGTGGGCGTAGAGGTTGATATTGCTGGTGGTCTGCCAGGCATAATTGTGGTGGGTTTGCCCGATACGGCGATTCAAGAAAGCAAAGAAAGAGTAAAAGCTGCCGTCAAAAACTCTGGTTACGCCTTTCCAATGAAAAAGATTGTGATCAACCTCACGCCTGCAGATTTGCGCAAAGAAGGGCCCAGTTTTGATTTACCGATTAGTGTGGGAATTTTGGCGGCTTCTGAACAGGTAGATCCTAATCTTTTAGGTGATTATTTGTTTTTGGGAGAACTTTCGCTAGACGGAAGTTTAAGAGCGATCGCTGGAGTTCTGCCAATTGCGGCTACGGCGGCAAAAATGGGAATTAAAGGGATGGTTGTGCCAAAAGAGAATGCTCAAGAAGCGGCCGTAGTCAAGGGGATTGAAGTATATGGCTTAGATAGTCTGACTCAGGTTACTGATTTTTTGACAAATCCGCACAAGTATCAGCCAACTCCTCTGCAAACTGGATTCTCTACGCCAAATATTACTGATTTTCAACTAGATCTTAAAGACGTGAAAGGTCAACAACACGCCCGCCGAGCTTTGGAAATCGCTGCTGCTGGTGGACATAACCTGATATTTGTTGGGCCTCCTGGT
>JBBRVV010000393.1:0-2603 GCA_038246525.1 Pseudanabaenales cyanobacterium | reverse complement strand
CTCTTACAGATCCATTTTTTGTTAAAGCGATCGCCGATCTCTCTGCTAACAATGCACTTTTATTTACTCCCAAACAGTTTCTATACCTACTTGACCAACGTCTAAAGCCAAAATCCATTTTTACAAATCCTCAATTCCCCCTTCTTGGCTACACTGTACTTAGTACTTTTTCATTTTTATTTATAGGTAATCAAAAGAGCCTTGGTGATACCTCTTATCTTTTTGCACAATCACTATGGCTTGGATGCAATCTTTTGTATATATGGTATTTAATTGCCGTTAGTAATAATTCAAAATTAAGTACCGAAGATCGAGGTTACGGAGCAGCAAAGTTACAGATTTTAGGTACTGCAATCATTGTGATAGGTGGAATCCATAACTTTATATTAATCAAGTCAATTATTCTTTTCGGATTTGTATCTGTGGTAGGTTTACTTGCCTTATGGTTAGGACTAATTCAAAAGATGCGAATCAATAAAATGCCTCTAACCTTCGCAACTATCACCTTTTCGATCAGTAAGGAGCAAATGCGACAGTGGCAAGAACGCTGGGAATCAATAAATGGCGTTATTTACACTCTTCTTCCACCCCCTTCTTCTCTTCCCTCTGCCAGTAAAAATGAATTGCCTGACGCTGATGTAACCAATTACAGCTTTGATCGGGTGATTGTTTGTCAAAGTGTGGAAATAGCGCAGATGCTAATTGCCAATAACTTCCACTTTGAAAATAACTGTGCGATTCTTAGCCTTTCTGGTTATCCCCAACGCATTTTTGATACTACGATGCAAATGCTACGCCGTAATCCCGATCTAAAAGTATTTGCATTGCATGATTGCAGCCCTAGTGGAATTCGGTTAGCTCACCAACTGAGGACAGATGCCAAATGGTTCCCAGATGCCTCAATTGCAATTATTGATATTGGGCTAACTCCCCGACAAATCATGGCAGCGAAACGTACAATGACTATTTTCACCAACAAAGCGATGTCCGATGCTTCACTAAGATTAGATGTATCTATCAGACAAGCTTTAACTCCTGCCGAGTTGCAATGGTTAGATGCTGGTAATTTTGTCGAATTAGAATCATTTACCCCGCAAAAGTTAATTCATATCATTCAGCGAAGTATTGCGAATCAAGCTTCAAATATCAGTGATGATAATTTAATCTTAGTTGGCGGTAGTTCAGATACATACATTTTCGCCACCGAAAGTTTTGGATAATTTTTTTGAAGATTCATATTTCCTGTTGTGCGAGAATTTTATTGACCTACAACTAAGTTAAAAAGAAAATTATGCTCAAAAGTTATGAAGCCACCTATGAAAATGGTGAGATCAAGTGGTCAAGCGATCGCCCTCAACTTGATTCAGCCCGAATTATTGTCACGGTTTTAGAAGAAACTAATCCGCCAAAAAAGCGCCGCTTCCCCATTGAGGCTATGGCTGGAAAGGCTAAGATTTTAGGCGATATTGTCAGCCCTATAGTTGATGAAGAGGATTGGGAATGTCTGAAGTAATCGTACTCGATACCCATATCTTGCTTTGGTTGGTTAATTCAAATTTTGATCAGTTTCCTTCGGCTTGGCGCGATCGCTTTGAGTCAGCACAGCGTCTTGGAGTCTCGCCTCTATCATGTTACGAAATTGCATTTGCTCAAAAGCGGGGAAGATTAGAGCTAACTTCTTCAGCAGAGGAATGGTTCCAAGGGGCTTTAACCAACGCCAAAATTGAATTATTACCAATTACGCCAGCGATCGCAGCTAGGGCGGTTCATCTTTCTCCAATTCATAAAGACCCTTTTGATCGCATAATTATCGCAACTGCCCTAGAATATAGGGCAAAACTGGCAAGTATTGATAACTTATTTTCTAGGTATCCTGAATTAGAGAATTGTCTGATGGAGTGAAACCGAAGAGCATTCTATCCTGCCACAAATTTTAGGGAGACTCCATTCATGCAGTAACGCTTGCCCGTAGGAGCAGGACCGTCATCGAATACATGACCTAAATGTCCGCCACAACGACTACAGTGAACTTCTACACGACTCATAAATAAAGAGCGATCTGTAGTTGTAGCGATCGCGCCTGGAATAGGTGCAAAATAGCTGGGCCAGCCAGTACCACTATCAAATTTTGCGTCAGAATTGAACAAAGGCAGATTGCAAGCCGAACAAGCATAAACTCCCTTGCTGTAATTCTTATCCAACGAACTAGTACCCGCCCTTTCGGTGCCATGTTGGCGCAAAACCCGAAACTGTTCTGGAGTAAGAACTTTCTTCCAATCCTCCTCGGTTTTCATGATTTCAAACTTCTCTTTTGCTTCAGCCATATTATTAAAGTCCTTTGTTAAATAACGCCTTAAACTTTCAATCCCAATTACCCCGAACGACAAGCTAGCAGTAGCCAGCAAAAAATCTCGCTTTTTCATATCAACTCTATCGCTTTAGCCTTTAAGCTTAACTAAATTATACTTTTTCTGATTAAATTCTGTGATTTAGCAAGAAAGCCATGTCTTATTCACTTAGAATCATAATTAGATTAGAAGATAATCAAATCAGCTAGATTAAAATAACTTAAATAGATGATTAGGAATTATTCAACATTCATT
>JBBRVV010000392.1:0-2611 GCA_038246525.1 Pseudanabaenales cyanobacterium | reverse complement strand
TGGCAATTCTGACTTCCATCCGCCAATTATTGGCTTTAATTTAGATTTATTTGCTTTCGATCCATTGTTAGATCAAGCTCTATTTGTCGGAGAAGAACTCTGTCGCCAAATCAAGGAATTAACTAAGTTTGACCTGGCGATGGATTTTTCTGATCGGGCGATCGCTGAAATCTTCCATGAGATTCTGAAAGACCTCAAACCTTTACGTCAAGACCAAACTGCTAAAGAAAAGCGTCGTCGTTTCAAATTTTCTAGTAAGAGTCAAACTGAGCGCTATCAAAATCAATTGCAATTAAAGTCTTGGCTGCAAAATTCTCTACTCTCTGACTTGGCGGAAGGCTCAAGCGCAGATGCAGAAGACACTTCAGCTAGTCTTGAAAATCATCCCCAAGATCAACCTGAGAATTGGCTAAAAATCCGCTCCAAACTCGCTCAAATAAAAATCCTCAATAGCAAGTGTCATACGGGAATTTATCTAGCTGACAGCTTAAATCTACTACTGAGCGAATATCAAAGATTGGATCAAGCGATCGCGTTAGCATCTAAACAGAGCGGTGAAGACCAAAAGGAAAATCTCCAAGCGGAAAGTTTAAGTAGTTTGATCAGCCAAGTATCTTCCCAAATTTACGGCTGCGATCTAGATCCTGAAGCAATTGAAATTACTAAACTGCAACTTTATTTTAGGATTCTCTCTATTCTCTCTTCTGCTTTTTATGTCGAGTTACATTTAGAAACAGCAGAACATAATCAATGTTTTATACATATCCAAGACAAGTTATGTTTCAGAATTTAAGAATCAATATCCGCTTTTGATCTTAATCTTTGGGTGCAGTTGGAGTTTTATCTAAAAATAACTTATATAAAATAAAAATTACTATACTGAAAATTGCTAAAGAAATTGCTAAGTTAATCAGCCTGAATAAAAAACTGAGGATCATAAATCCGCCAATACCCAACAATGCGATCGCTACTAGCTTAGTTACGCCAGTTTGACGATCAACCCAACTAAAAACGCCTTGAACTGAGACTGGGGAATTAGACGGAACTGTGCCAGGCTCTGCCCGCTTTAAGGGTTCAGCTACTTTATATTTGTCTGAATCGCTTTGCATTTCCCTTTCTAACTGTCGAAAGCGATCTTCAATGTTGTCTGGTTGATTAGCCATGCTTAATTACCCAATCTAATAACTTAGTTTAATCACCTAGTTTAACCGCCTAAAACTACTGCGGTGCTTTGCCCTGCCACCCAAATTATTTTTAGTTAATTTACACTCAATTTACTTGCTATCTACTCATCATTAATATCTAACAACTAGCTTACTCCAATCACCGCTGCGATCGTCCAGCCATCTGTCAACAATAAAAGCAAGGTAAATATCAACAAAATTAGATACATCCAAGGCTGAGCTAAAGGTCGCACATCAGTCATGTCGATCCCCGTTTCAATCTGTATTCGGGTCACCAATCTCTCAAAGCCTGCTACTCGCATCGGCAATAAGAAACCTGTGCCAGCTTGACTAAGAAAATAGTAGACCAGTCCACCCTGACCAGTGGTGCGTGGCTTTAGCGCTTTGACCTCAGCCCAAGGCAATCTCCATCCCTTACTAAAATTATCTAAAAATAGCCTAACCCAAGCTGGATAGCCCACCGAAATTCCCTGGGGGGCAAGTACCACTCGCTGGCTCAAAGCACCAAAAATGATTACAAAGCCTGCCCCTATGCCAATTATCAAAAATGGGTAAGGCACACTTACATGTGAGAAATTTGCCAGGAAAGGCAAAGGCAAAGGTAAAGTTAAGACCACCTAGAGAAGTAGCAATGTAAGTCGAATTAACAGCGAAATTTGGAAAACTTGGGTCGATGACCGATCTATTTTGGGTGCAGATAGCGGCATAGTTGATAATCTAGCTAAACCTGTAACCCCACTCTAACTGATTCCACCATTTTGGGCGATATCTGGAGGATGAGAGGAGTTGGGGGCTTAGCCCCGTATGTTACTGAGCGTCTTGCTGTCAGCCAATGCCCTACTTTGCCTAAATATAAAAGTTTCTTTATAAATCTTAGCTAAAAAAAATGTCTCTAGAACCGTCTCAGCTTGCACCTTGGCGATCGCCCCTAGCACGGAATCTCTATAAACATCGCAGCCAACCCCAGTCACGCTACTTACAGCTTGCTACCATAGATTTGACTGGTCGCCCCACCAATCGCACTCTGGTTTTTCGTGGATTTGTAGATCACTTGCCAGGTCAAAGTAACTTGCTCAAATTTGTGAGCGATCGCCGCACCGATAAAATTCAACAGCTAAAAGTAAATTCTTGGGCAGAAGCCTGTTGGTATTTCCCTAATACCCGTGAACAATTTCGGATTGCTGGCAAAATTTCTACCATTGATCTTGAGCAAACTAATCCTGCTTTGCAAAAACTACGCCACATTGCTTGGCATGATCTATCCGACAACGCCCGCATTCAATTTAGCTGGTGCGACCCTGGTATGCCCTTAGAAGATTCTGAGTCCGCTAAAAGTTTAGTCCCAGAGACGATTACCGATCCTTCGCAACCCTCAGCCAACTTCTGTCTACTTTTACTAGATCCTGAGCTAGTTGATCGCTTAGAAT
>JBBRVV010000391.1:0-2620 GCA_038246525.1 Pseudanabaenales cyanobacterium | reverse complement strand
CATTTAACGGCTGAGATTGGATTAAAGTAGCGGTACTAACTATGCCTAAAAGTAGCCAAATTCCCCATTTTTTGCCAGAAGTTTGAATTAATTCTTGAATCATTTCTTGGATCACCAAGAGAGCAGCGATCGCTAAAAAGTAAATAGTTGGGCTGAGAGTATTTTCTACACCTCCCATCTTTACTCTGCCTAAAAGTGTGGTGGGAATCAAAAAAATAGCGATCATAAGACTAAGGCTCCAAGATTTATCCCTAAACCATTCTCTTAGATGATTTCGAGTAATCGCCGAAAGACTTTTCCAATTGATTACACCATAAATAGTCAGAATGGCTAATGGCATAGCACAGGCTTGAATCAATTCTGCCAAAGCAGAAAGTAAAATTTGAACTCGGTCAAGCGATCGCCAGGGATGAGCCGCAGGAATAGTAATAATATTAAAGAACATATCCTTTGGGTCAAATGCCAGCAACAAAGCCAAAGAGATCAAGCATAGGCTGAAAATCAACCACTTGAGATACGCGATCGCTTCTTTCTGAGCCCAAAACCAGAGATAAACAGGAATCGCTATCAGAATTGGTAACATAGTTTGTTTTGTCCAAACCGCAGCCACGGCAAAAATACTAGAGAGTAAATAATCTTGCCAATTCTTTTTGTTTCTCGACCTTCGACAAGTAGCCCAAGCAGCCAAACCGCTAAATCCTAAAGCTGGCGCATCTGCATGAATACTGAATCCAGAAAATGCCAAAGGTGGCGAAGAGAGCGCAAATAAACAGAATCCTGCAAATAAAAGCAATGAAAGAAAGACTGAATCTCGCCGAAATAGTAGTAAAAAAACTGGAAGCAGAAAAAATAAAATGGCGATCGCCGTGCCAGCCATAATTGCACTGGTAATATCGGGAAACCAGACCGCAGGCAAGTAAACTAAATATGTGAGGGGTGCATAAACCGTATTTAATACAGCCCTACTATTGAATGGCGCAAAGATCGAATAGCCTTGGTATAACCCAAAAGTGGGAGCCAGTCGTGCCGCTCCCCAGCCATCTCCCCAAAACGGTGACTGGCAGATTTTAGCTAAAATATTATGAGTAATAGAAAGAAAAATTGGCAGAATGAAGCTAGTTTCTTTGGTCATACGCTAAAAAAATTAATTTACCTAAGAGGATCTTGTGTCAGTTCCAAGTTTACGCATTGCAGTAGTGGGGGATGTGCATGACCTGTGGCAAGCAGAAGTAGATCGGGCGATGTTGCATAGTCTAGGCGTTGATTTAGTCCTATTTGTTGGCGATTTTGGCAATGAAGTTGTGCCCTTAGTTAAAGCGATCGCTGAGCTTGATTTGCCTAAAGCGGTAATTTTGGGCAACCATGATGCTTGGTACAGTGCGTCAGAATGGGGTAAAAAGAAATGTCCCTATAACCGTGAACAAGAAGATTGGGTGCAACAACAACTGGATTACTTAGGGATCGCCCATGTGGGCTATGGAAGACTAGATTTTCCACAGTTTCAGCTTTCTGTAGTTGGTAGTCGTCCCTTTACTTGGGGTGGACAGGATTGGAAGAGTTCAGGTTTTTACCGCGATCGCTACGGGATTACTGACTTTCAAGCATCTACCCAGCGAATTGTAGCAGCAGCGCAAGCATCTCCCTATGAAACTATTATCTTTTTAGGTCACAATGGACCCTTTGGCTTAGGCGCTCAACCTCAAGATATCTGTGGTAAAGACTGGGAACCAAGGGGTGGAGATTATGGTGATCCTGACTTTGCCGCCGCGATCGCCCAGACTAAAGCCGCTAACAAGCAAGTTCCCCTGGTTGCCTTTGGGCATATGCACCATAAGTTGCGCTGTGATTCTAAACCGCGTCAGAGTTTGCTTAAGGTTGACAGCACCGTATATTTGAATGCTGCCAGTGTACCTCGCATTCTGCAACGACAAGATCAGCAAGAGACTCAGGAACTACATAATTTCTCCCTAGTAGAAATGCAGAACGGAAAAGTGAATCGAGCTTCTCTGGTTTGGCTAGAGCTGAATCATCAAATTCAAGCAGAAGTTATGCTCTTAGGCGGTTTCTAAGAAACAAATTACCCAGGCATTACATCTTTAAAACCCATTACGGGGCTACGCCCTGCGACCCTATCTTGAAAGTAGTAGGTAGAATCTTTCTAGGAATTCACCTTATCAGCCGCTCAAAGCTTCAGTTAAACAGCCAGTTCTCGACTTTCTCTAGATTTTTCCAATTGGGACGGCGCTTCTTTGCTTCCTCAAAATTGCTTTCGATTTCTGCGATATTTCCATTGCAGTTTCAGGACCAAAAGGGCTTATGGTTCCCGTAGTTCGTAACGCTGAAAATTTAACGTTTCGTGGAGTTGAAGCTGATATTAAAAGATTAGCTATAAAAGCACGTGATGGTCAAATCACTGTTGATGATATGACTGGAGGAACTTTTACAATTACTAATGGTGGTGTTTTTGGAAGCATGTTATCTACTCCTATTATCAATCCTCCACAATCAGGAATCCTTGGAATGCATAACATAATCGAGCGTCCTATTGCTGTAAACGGTAAAGTAGAAATTCATCCTATGATGTATGTAGCACTTTCTTATGACCACAGAATTATCGATG
>JBBRVV010000390.1:0-2628 GCA_038246525.1 Pseudanabaenales cyanobacterium | reverse complement strand
TGATATGCTGGGAAAATATGTAGAGAAATTCATGCGATCGCCTAGCATTCCCAAACATAATTCTCAGATTAGCCCTAAGAGACCAGAGATTTCTCAAGATTTCCTGATCGAGCATGGTTGGTTATAATTATATAAATAATCATACAAGCACCAGAATTAGAACTCTAGGTTAGGTTATCTCCAGATTACAAATATCATGACTAATCCTAAAACTAATCTATTCCAGCAAATTCAAACCCAAGTCAATAATCAAGTTGTGGGCTTGACTAAACAATTTCCTGCGCTAAAAAAGCTGAAGCCCAAAGCCAGAGTGCCTAAATTAGAGATTCGCACCCCAGGCGATCGCCCAGAAATAATTCAGCTAGTGAGCGATCGCTACAAGATCGGTAGGAATAGCAGTAAGTGCGAAATCGTGATCGAAACGCCGCTGATTAGCCAAGTCCATGCGGAATTAGTGCAAGATTCCAGTGGTAAGGAAGGTAGGCATTTTTCGATCAAAGATCAAAGTTCTACTAATGGGATTTATAAGCAAAAGAAGAGAATCGAATCTACTCCGCTCAAACACAATACTGTAATTAGTTTGGGTCCACCAGAATTAGCTGCTGCGGTAACTTTACGCTATCTCGATCCGCCTCCTTGGTATATTCGCACTTTGAGATATCTGGGAATTGGCGCAATCGCTAGTTTTAGTTTATTGGTTTTAGCAATTCTGATCGAAATTCAGCGAGTTCCATCTCTGCGTCCTTTGCCTGTGTCCCAACAAGGTCCAGTAGAGATCTTAGCGGGTGATGGTCAAACCAGTATTGGTCCAGCTGATCTGGCAAAACATACCGAGTTAAATCGCTTGGAAGACTACGGCAAATTTATTCCCCAAGCCGTAATTGCCTCAGAAGATGCTTCTTTTTATTGGAATGTAGGGGTTGATCCTATCGGTATTACCAGAGCGATCTTCACCAATTTAAGAACCAAGGAACTACGAGAGGGAGCCAGTACCGTGGCTCAACAATTAGCGCGAAATCTCTTGGGTAGCGGCTATGTCGGGAAAGAAGATTCCCCAGGACGTAAATGGCGGGAAATGGCTGCGGCAATCAAACTCACTTTCACCTATTCTAAGCCTGAGATTCTTAGCTTCTATCTCAATCGGGTTTATTTGGGTAATGGCGTATATGGTTTTCAGGATGCAGCCAAGCTTTACTTCAATAAATCTGCTGCTGATCTCGATCTCTCTGAAGCCGCAACCTTAGCTGGAGTTCTACCTGCACCCAATCGGATTAATCCCTTCCGTGATAAAAAGTTGGCAATTGAATATCGCGATCGCGTATTGATGCGCATGGCAAACGTAGGCATGATCAGCCGTGAAGAAGCAGAAAGAGCAAGACGTTCGCTGTTAAGACTAAATGAGGCTGCCAAAACTAATCTACAGGGTACAATTGCTCCCTACTTTTACAGCTATGTGTTTGACGAACTTTACGCCCAAGGCGAAGCGATCGCTCAAGAAGGTGGCTTAATTGTCGAAACCTATTTAGACTTAAAAATGCAATCGGCGATGAATACTTCTCTGCGTCAAGACATCGACGAAATGGGAACAGCAAACAACTTTAGTGAAGGGGCAATGATTACCCTAGACTCTAGCAATGGCGGGATTTTGGCAATGATTGGCGGTTATAACTATAAACGCAGTCAATTCAATCGCGCTGCTCAAGCGAAACGTCAACCAGGTTCCACTTTCAAACTTTTCTCCTACGGTGCAGCTTTAGAACAAGGGATTTCTGCATATACCACTTTCTCCTGTAATGGTATTAGTGGCATCTCAGGTTGTCAAAATGGCGGAAGTGGCAATATTGATATGTATCGAGGTTTTGCTCTCTCAGAAAATCCGATCGCAGTGCGAGTAGCCCAAGCAGCAGGCTTAGAGAATGTGCTGAAATTAGCGAAAAGAATGGGAATCACATCAGATTTACAGGCAAATACAAATCTGGTTTTAGGCGGTTACGAAGTCACCATGCTAGAAATGATTGGTGCCTATAGCGCGATCGCTAACCAAGGGAATTATCTTAAACCCCACGCGATCAAACGCATTTTGGATAGTCGCGATTGTCAAAAGGAAGAGAAGATTGAGCCAAGTTCGCCTAGTAATTCAAGGTGGCAAAGAATTCCTAACTCGCTCCTGGCAAATAAAAATGCCCCCTCTTTCTGTCGAGTAATTTTTGAAGCTACTCAAGATCTACAAGCTCGACCAGTAATCACTGCCAGCATCGCCAATACTTTGATTGATCTAATGGCTGGCTCTGTAAGCTACGGCACAGGTAGACCTGCGGCAATTCCTCAAGGCACGGTGGTAGGTAAAACTGGTACAACCGATGGCGGACGGGATCTATGGTTTATCGGCATAATGCCCCAAAAGAATCTGGTAACTGCAGTATGGCTAGGGAATGATCAAGGTGTAACTAGTGGAAGTAGCGCGATCGCCGCTCAAGCCTGGAGAAACTATATGCAGAGGGCTTTGCGGTAGATTCTTGAATATCATAAAAGTCCAAAGGATTTAGCGATTTCTACTCCTACTGAGCCAAACAATAGCCAAGACAGGAAAAAATTACTCGCAAATATCGCTAAAAGCGCCGTAACCAC
>JBBRVV010000389.1:0-2630 GCA_038246525.1 Pseudanabaenales cyanobacterium | reverse complement strand
CGTCAAGGTTGGGGGTATGGGTATGAATATCGATCACATCCGCAGTCACATAACCACCTTTTTGGTTGAGAATAGAAATGTCTTTAGCATAAGCATTCAAAATCTGCTCAGGAGTAGAGTCGGTAGTGAGAGGATGATCAGTCTGCCACTGCTCGTAGCCAATATTAACTCCTGCAAGATATGCTTGAATCTCTGCAAACTCTTTAATCTGACGTTGCTGGTCAGGAATGGTAAGCACAGCCATGATGTTTATTTACCGCAAAACAGCTTCTCATTATAGATCATTTCTCTAGGGGATTGACAAATTTAGGCGATAATTTTGCTAACTAAACAATTAAAATTCGGACTAAATCTAGGTAGACATTTACTTTCAACAGGAGTAACCTGATAGCAGTTGTCAAGGGAGTTATTGTCACTCAAGCAGATTTATGTCCCTAGAATCTAAGCTCTTCAAACTTACCCATAAAATTACGCAGAAAATACCCCTGGAAGTTGCCTTGATCGTACTTCCTCTTTTACAGGTGGTGCTAGTGGCAGGAACAATAGGCTGGCTTTCATTTCGCAATAGTCAAGCGGCAATTAACGAATTGGCATTGAAATTTAAAGATGAAGTGGCAGCCAGAGTTGAACAACACCTAAATATTTATTTTGGTACACCCCATCAATTGACTGAAGGTAATATCAATGTGGTGCGATCGCTTCTAGCAAACCCGAC
The DNA here is from genome assembly GCA_038246525.1 of Pseudanabaenales cyanobacterium. Taxonomy (GTDB): domain Bacteria; phylum Cyanobacteriota; class Cyanobacteriia; order Pseudanabaenales; family Pseudanabaenaceae; genus JANRLH01. The sequence goes on along the minus strand of JBBRVV010000389.1, from coordinate 1,915 downwards.
TAGAAATCTAACTAACCAAGTCGCATTAGAGCGATATTTTGCCCTAGAGCTTAGCTCCCACCCCAATGTCCAGCAGATCTATCTAGGCTTAGCTGATGGCAGTATGTTATTGGCAGGAAGACAGGGAGACGGCAGCCTGATCGCTAAAACCACCGAGAAATTTCCCCAACGCACATTTTATGCCCTTGATGTCAATGGTAATCGCCAGAAGCGAATTCAGATCGATTTAGAGTACGATCCGCGCACAAGACCTTGGTACCAGGCGGCAGTTACTTCAAAGCGAAAAGTTTGGAGTCCAATTTCTACCTTTACGCAAAAAGAAGTAGGTATGACCGCTTCTGAACCTTTCTATGATCGCCAAGGCAATTTAGAAGGGGTAATGGGAGTCGATTTAACCCTGAATGGAATTAGTGAATTTTTGCGCTCTTTACCCAATGGCAGAGTAGGGCAGGTATTTATCCTAGATCGAAAAGCCCAATTAGTTGCTACTTCTACGCAGGAGAAGCCCTATAGTCAAGGTCGGCAACGCCCAGGCCTTGAAAGCACTAATCGAATTACTCAAATAGCTGTCAATACTTTGGTCAAGCGCTATTCTCAAGATCTGACTAATCTCAATCAATCTGAGCTTTTAGATTTTGAATTAGAAGGCAAGAAACAACTGATTCAATTACTGCCTTACCGCGATCGCTTAGGGTTAGATTTTTTGATTGTAATGGTTACGCCTGAGTCAGAGTTTATGTCTCGGATTGAGGCAAATACTCAAGATACGATTAAGCTCTCAATTATTGCGGCGGCGATCGCGATTATTTTGGGGATTGCAACTGCCAGATGGTTAATGCTACCTCTAATTAAAATGCGCGGTACTTCAGCAAAATTGCTAAATGGCGACTTCGCTCAACGGGTAGATGAAACAGCAGGAACCAATGAAGTGCGATTATTAGCCCAGTCTTTTAACCAAATCGCTACTATGTTAGAGGCTTCCTTTGCGCACTTGGAAAAATTAAATAATGAGTTAGAGCAGAGAGTTGTAGAAAGAACTTTGGAATTGAGCATTTCCGAGCAGAAATTTGCCAAAGCTTTCCGTTCTAGCCCTTACCCGATGGCAATTAGTAGCGGCATTGATGGTATCTTTATTGAAGTAAATGAGAGCTTTCTAAATCTGTCTGGCTATCTACTTGGCGAAATAATTGACAATAGTGCAGTTGCCTTAAAAATTTGGAAGCATAATGAAGATCGAGAGCGCGTATTGCAACAACTACTGACCGCAGGCAAAATTTCTAATCAAGAAGTTGCTTTTCGAGATCGGCTGAACAAAACCCATCAAATCCTATTTTCAGCAGAAACGATCCAAATACAAGCGCAAAATTGTATTCTTTGGATTGCCGTAGATATTACCGAAAAAATCAACACTGAAGCCGCCCTAAAGCGGACTAATTCACTTTTAGAAGCCCAAAAAGAAGTAACGATCGATGGCATTCTCGCCGTAGATCAGCAGGGTAGAATTACTTTCTTTAATCAGCGCTTTTGTCAAATCTGGGGAATTCCCGCCGCACTTCTCGAAATTGGCATCAATATTCACTGGTTCTTAAACATTTTGCAAGAAGTAGTTGAACCGATTGAAGAATTAATCAGCGCGATCGAACTCACCTACGACAGTGACTATGAACCGCTCCAACATGAATTGTCCCTTAGAGATAGTCGAGTAATTGATTGTTACTCAGCGCCGCTCTATGTTGATAGTCATTTCGCTGGTCTAGTCTGGTACTTCCGTGATATTTCGGCAAGGGTAAGAGCAGAACAGGCGGAACAAGCTTCAATTCGGCAAATTCAAAAACAAAATACTCTGCTTTTGCAGCTAACAAAAATTCCAGCTTTGGTACAGGGAGACTTTGAAATAGCGATCGCCGAAATTACT
>JBBRVV010000388.1:0-2636 GCA_038246525.1 Pseudanabaenales cyanobacterium | reverse complement strand
GGAGCAATATGGGAGAGCGATCGCGGTACCGAAATCTGCATTCCTTGATTGAATTCGTAACGATTATCATGAAATCGCAAAACGCGGAAAGGTTCTTCTAAATGTAGATCGCAAATACGAATATAATCCAAAATCTGTTCTTTACTGGCTGCTTGAAACCTCGCATCTAGGGTGGCTACCTTGCTAAAAATCGGAATTGTGCCTTCAACTCGCCTTTTTATTTGCGCTAAACTGAACTGGATTTTGGTCTGTTCGCCGCGATCGCTACAAATCGCATTAACTTGATCTTTCCCCACAAGTTCAAAATAAAGCACATTATGCACTGGAACTTCAGCTAAATCTTCTAAACCAAACCAAAAGGCATTAATGCCAATCTCAGCCAATTGTTCGGTAAATACGCGCAATTCGCCAATAATCCCTAAACGCAAAATTTTCGGTTGGCGCATCGGAATCCAAGTGATTGCTGTGGGTGCATCGGTACGAAAAATTCGGGCAATTTTTGCGGCGGCAGCTTTCTTATCCCAACTAGGAGGGAGAGGTCGTAACATTAAAAAACCCATTCCTTCTCCTCCTGGTTTTGCTTTGGCGACCGCCATTTTCTGATCTTGCGATCGCTTTTCTTCATCTAAAATCTCTTGTAAGCCTTGGCGAGCCTGACTTAGAATCTTCTGTGTACCTTCAGTTTTCAACAATTCCCGATAGAGCAACTCAGCGGACTCCGTATCACCACGAAATTGTTGCAGCTTTGCCGTGAGAATATTAATCTGCGCACGATCATCGGTCACTGTACCCAGCTGGGCTAAGCTGTTTGCCGCCGCTTCAAAATCTTTTTGGCTTAATTGTTGCTCAAAATTAGTAATTAGATTCGCTAAATCAGCCATGTTTCTCGATTGGGTAATTTGCCCTAGCATATCAACAGTTTTGGAATTTACGCAAATTGTACCCAGCCAGATGATTTCGATAAAAGTATCGTAAGCTCATTAGCAGTGACAGATACAATATCAATAAATCCAGAGAAAAATCTATGACCTTTGAAGAGATGCAAATCATTTTGACAGGAGTTGTTCAGTCACAGCAACGCCTAGAGGCAAACCTAGTCAAAGTTGAGCAAAGCCAGGCTACTTTTAGGGAAAACCTAGAACTTGTGCGCGAAAGCCAAGCTACTTTTAGGGAAAACCTAGAGCTTATGCGCGAAAGCCAAGCCAAAACTGAGGCAAATCTTGCTAAGACTGAGGCGATCGCCAATAGTAACGCTAGAGCAATTGAAGCTACCGCCAATCAACAGGCAAATGACCGAGAAGTACAGGCAAACACGCAAAGGCAATTACTTGAGCTGGCTCGAATCGTGCGTCAAATTACTGAATCTAGCGATCAACGCTTAACCGCCTTAGAAGATAAATTTACTTAGGAAATGAATAGGAGCAAGTTTCAGATGTCACAATCGAATCCTAAAGGTGATTCAAACAAACCAGATCAGCCGAATGAGCCGAAAAAAATGATCGCGGATTTAGGTAAGTTACCCGCCCAAATTCAGGCAAAAATCCATACTCAATTTACCAATCAAGTGGAAGCTGCTAAAACCTTGAGCCAAGGCCTTAGCCCCAAGTTGGATCAAACCCTTGTCGAGACTCAAAAAAGCCTAGAAGAGAATTTAGAAGTTGCCGATGCCTGGGCGATCGCTCAAGCTAATCAAGTGATTGAACAAGGTGTCGAAAACCTAGAAAACTTGAAAACCAAAGCCCAAAAAAAATATGAAGAGACTGTAGGAAAGGCAACCAAACAAGCGGCAAAGACCAGCGATCGCTTTCAAAATGTGGCTAAAAACGCAATGAAATCAGCTTGGCAGAAAATTAACAAATCAAATTAATTCTTTAATCACTGGCCTGACAAGTGGGACAAAAATGGGTAGACCTGCCGCCAAGTCTAAATCGCTCAATCTTGGTTTGACAAATTCGACAAGCCTGTCCCTGTCGCCGAAAAACCCAGGCATGATCTAAGTAGTTGCCCTTGTCGCCGCCAATATCCTGAAAATCGCTAAAAGTAGTACCGCCCCAAGAAATTCCATCATTCAAACATTGCTTGATCCCTTGGTGTAGAGCGTTGATTTGGCGATCGCTTAGACTGCTGCCAGGAGAAATAGGGTGAATGCGCCCTAGAAACAAACTTTCATCGGCGTAAATATTGCCAATTCCTGCCAGAGTTGATTGATCTAGTAGGAGATTCTTGATCGGGCGATCGCTCTTGCCCAGCTTCTCTTTCAGATATTCCACTCTAAAATCAAGTCCTAAAGGTTCTCGGCCCAGTTTTTTTAATCCTGTAATTACTTCTTCCAACTGAAAACCAGGCGGCACATACCAAACTCTACCAAAGGTACGCTGATCGTCAAATCTGAGTTCTTGTTCTAGGGGTTCTTGATCTTGATCTTTTTTCTGCAAGAAAAGCCGCAGGCGCGTATGTTTATGCACAGGAGCATAGCGATCGCTCCACAACAGTCTCCCTGTCATGCGAAGATGCACACCAAGATAACCAGCAAAATTAGCTTTATTATTAAGCTCGCTACTTTTAGGACTTGAGGTTCCAAGCTCGGCCAGCAGGTACTTTCCTCTTCTTTGCCAACTGTGAATATACAAACCTGT
>JBBRVV010000387.1:0-2644 GCA_038246525.1 Pseudanabaenales cyanobacterium | reverse complement strand
TCAGTAGCCTATCGGGTAAGGCTTTTGCGTACATCTAACTCGGTAATTGGTTACTCTATTAATGCTAGTGTGCCCCAAGGCGATATTGCCTTGATCGCAGTTAATGCCGAATTTACTTTGAGACAACCAACCGCCGATAGTAATACCAACGGTGACAACACTGGAATTACACCCACCAATGCGGCAAGTGGCGAATTTTTCAATCTTTCTGATGTCAGTGACAGCGTGACTTTGGATGGCGCAAATAGAGGCATTGTCCGTGGTTTGGCTGGCAAAGATCGGATTCAAGGCACTATTGGGAACGACATTATCAATGGCAATGGCGGAGCGGATACAATTCTAGGCGAACCTGGAAATGACGATCTCCGTGGTGGCTCAGGATCTGACTCTCTCCTAGGTGTCAGTGGCGACGATAGCATTTTTGGCAATAATAATAACGATACCCTAGAGGGCGGCGATGGCAATGATCTGCTGCGTGGCGGTAGAGACTCTGATGTGCTGAGTGGAAATGATGGTAATGATACTTTGATTGGTGATTTTGGCTTTGATTTATTGACTGGTGGAATTGGCAATGATCTTTTTGTGCTGAGAGGTGGAGAAGCTGGCTCAACTGATATTCAAAATGCTGACCTAATTACGGATTTTCTGGCTTCTGGCGATCGCTTAGGTCTAACTAATAGTTTTAGATTTGAAGATTTAGTATTTATTCCCACAAAGATTACTTTTGGTGGCTCGGAGACCAACTCTACGGCGATTTATCACTTTATTTCTGGTACTTATTTGGCAACAGTGCGAAGTGTCACGCCAGATGTATTGACCGCTTCACTTTTTACTAGCACTACTTTTTAAGCGTTTCTTCTTGTGAATATCGAAAAAGGGGTATACATCAGGGCAAACGCATTTAACTCTTAGCAAGGAGATCGAGTAAAAATTGTTCATCCCAGCCAGCCCTCTTTTAGCGACTAATTTAGCGATCGCCAATGGCAAATTAATTGCGCTGGCTGGTACTTCCTGTGTAGATAGCGAACAAAAAAGGGGCTTTGCGCCCCAGCCATTAATAGTAGTCCAATTCTTCTCCGTCATTGCGTTCGATCCTTAAATCTTCAGCCTTAGATCAGTTTTTTGCAAAGTAGATCAATTCTTTGATTGCTTCTCCCAAAGTTGCAAATTCGTAGCCGTTTAGTCCATCCCAGAATGTGTAATTCATCGTAATTAAGTTAAAGCTCCAGGGCTTGGTTCAGTTGCTAGAGCTAGTCTACAAAACACATATTTCTCACACAACACTTCAAAAAAATTAAACTAATTTCCACGAAATTATTCTCGGTCGAACAGGTGATTTGGTGCAAAAATTTAGGCTGAGGCTCCCAGAGTTAGAACTATTGCTAGAAATAGAGCAACCTCGAATGTGGTTTGCAGTTCCCGAAATGTATGGTGGATTTAATTATTGGCTTGATGGTGAGGGGGGAAATGCAAAGTTGATTTCTGAGAGTTGGTATCGTGTTGTTGGTGGCTCAGGGCAGCGTTATGAGATTACTAGCAAGGAGGGGAAATTAGTTGATGAAGGCTTTGTCTAATCCATAGCCGCAACCTAACTGAATAATTTTAATTTTTACAAAAGTAAATCTTCTGGGCTAAATCTATATAATTATTACCAGGTAGGCATTTCAAATCCTTATGATTTTTGATAATTTTAAGAGCGGAATACCAGTTACAATTCGTCTCACAGCCTTCTCGTAAATATCATTTTTTGTCCGAGATCACCTGCTGAATGTAGGTATAGCCGTAAACTCTATTATCGTAATCTTAGTTTCTGGCTTTCAATTAACGCGAGTTCGGGATATTGGCTCTAACAAACTTCCTAAACTAAATAATTTTTCAAAGTGTGGGTAAGCGTGGTAATCAATTTTTTGAGAGCCCAAAATGTTGTTTAATTACATCAAAGCGAGTGCAGTTCCAATAGTCAATGTGGGAATTAATCAGTCCTTGATCATTGACTGTCAGTACACTTCTTCCCGTTACCGAAATCCTCGGTTTCCACAGGAGCGGGGCATTCCAACTCATTGTCCATTCAGTATAAATCGTATCTTCTTGTTGGTAAATATCGTGTAATTCTAGCTTGAGTTGCGAAAACCAAAAGGTAATGAAAGCAATCATCTTTTTGTACCGATCCAAACCTTGGAATTCATAGACTGGATCTTTAAAGAAGACTCTATCAGCATAAATACTGTAGGTTTGAGCCTTGGGAAATTGTTTGTAGTCGCTTCTTACAACTTCTAGAAGATTCATAGTGCTTTGCCTATAATGCCTAATTGCTCAAATGCTAGCATGAGCGTACCTATATTAAAATTATCGATCCTATGTCCATCCTTGAATCACTGCTGGGACAACTTCCCGATCATGCTCTGGGTAAATTGCAACAGTTTGATCGCTTTTGGGAAGGATATCGCCAATTATCTCAACCCATTCCAACTGTGGTAGTTAAAAATGATAGTTTACTGTGTGGTACTGATTGTGATGTGGCGATCGCGGGGGGAACTCTAGGAATCATAGTTGGCTGTGCATTGCAAAAGCGGGGATGGAAAGTTGTACTTTTTGAAAAAGGCATTTTACGCGGCAGGGATCAAGAATGGAATATTGCGCGACG
>JBBRVV010000386.1:0-2646 GCA_038246525.1 Pseudanabaenales cyanobacterium | reverse complement strand
CCAGGTACCGCCAGAGTTTTGGCAAGCGATCGCGAATTTATTGCTTTTCGAGGTTTCAAGGTAAATGTATCTAGCCACATACCCCATGAAGGCAAAGTAGCCTGGCAAGGACAGTTGGTAAATCGCAGTGAAGACAGTTTAGTGCTGAGCCAAAAAGGGAAACTACTAAATATTCCCCTAGCGGTGGTTGCAAAAGTTGAACTGATTTAGGCACCCTCGCTTTTAAACAAATACAGACCAACAAAAACAGACCGATAAATACAATCAAAAAATTATTCAGGAGATAAAGAAAATCAATGTCAATTTTGGACTTAAAAGGCTTAAAAGAAATGGTGGAAGGGATTAGCAAAGAGCGCAATCTCCCTGTTTCTGCCGTACAAATTGCTTTATCTGAGGCCCTACTCAAGGGCTACGAGCGTTTTCGCAAAACCTATCGCCCTGATGGTACAAACTTTGAAGAGCAGTATTTTGATAATTTTGATGTGGAGCTTGACCTAGAAAACGAGGGCTTCCGTGTGCTTGCTACCAAGACAATTGTGGAAGAAGTGACTAGCGCCGACCATGAAATTGGTTTAGCCGAAGTACGCGAGGTAGCAGAAGAAGCACAGGCAGGCGGAACAGTAGTGGTTGATGTTACCCCCGAAAAGTCCAGCGACTTCGGACGGATGGCAGCCATTCAAACCAAGCAAGTATTAGCCCAGAAATTACGAGAGCAGCAGCGCCGCCTAATTCAAGAAGAGTTCCAAGACATCGAAGGCACGGTACTACTTGGACGAGTACTGCGGATCGAGAGCAACTGTGTAGTCTTAGAAGTCAATAGTGGCTATGGTCAGCCTGTGGAAGCCGAACTACCCAAGCGCGAACAGCTACCCAATGAAGCTTCTAACTATCGGATTGGCAATACGCTCAAAGTCTATTTGAAAAAAGTACATGAAGGCTCGCGCCGTGGACCTCAACTTTTGGTTTCCCGTACCGATGCAGGTTTAGTAGTGAGCCTTTTCGATAAAGAAGTGCCAGAAATTGAAGACGAAGTAGTACGGATTGTGGCAGTGGCAAGGGAAGCAAATCCACCTTCGCGTACCATTGGTGCCAGGACAAAAATTGCAGTTGATACCCTAGAGCGAGATGTTGATCCAGTCGGTGCTTGTATAGGTGCGCGCGGCTCTAGAATTCAAGCAGTTGTGAATGAGTTGCGTGGCGAAAAAATTGACGTGATTCGATGGTCGCCCGATCCTTCTACCTATATTGCTAACTCTCTCAGCCCTGCCAAAATTAAGGAAGTGCGGTTGATGAATGCCGACGAACGTCAGGCTCATGTATTGGTGCCAGAGGATCAATTGAGTTTAGCGATCGGCAAAGAAGGTCAAAATGTGCGGCTTGCGGCTAGACTAACTGGTTGGAAAATCGACATCAAAGAATCATCACGCTACGATCGCGCCCTAGAGGATCAAAAATCCTTTGATGAAGCAGAAGCAATTCGGATTCGCCGCGAAGAAATTGAAGCCATGTATCCCGTAGATTCTTTGGACGAGGATGAAGAGGATTATCTAGATGATCAGCCTGTTGAGATGGCTGAAGCCAAAACAGATGAGCCACAAATAGATCAGGCTGAGACTGATGAGCTAGAAGAAGATCCAGATCTAGAAGAAGAAATGCCTGAATTAGCAGAAAGTGAGCCTGAAAATTAAACTAGAACGCTGCTGTGCCAGTTGTCAGCGACTTGCGCCTAAGGCTGAGTTTTGGCGGGTGGTGCGGCATGAGCAAAAGGTGAGTATTGATCAGGGCGATCGCTTACTTCAAGGTCGTTCTGCCTACATTTGCAGAAATGTTGATTGCCTAAATCTGGCGCGAAAAAAGAATAAGTTGGGGCGATCGCTAAAATTTACGATTAACCCTGAGCTTTACCAGCAATTGCTAGAACTACAAAGTCACCTAAAACCTGATGCTTGATTCAGCAAAAATCTGGAAATGGCTGAGAGCTAACCTGTTCAACAGTTGGTTAAATAGCCTGCTAACGCTTATTTGCCTTGGCTTGCTCTACTTGGTCACGAGTAACTTTTTGAATTGGGCATTTACTTCTGCCCAGTGGCAGGTAGTGAGACTTAATCTGCGGGGCTTACTGATCGGGCGTTATTCGCTTGAGCAAACTTGGAAAATCTGGTTGGCTGGTGGCGCGATCGCTTTAGCTCTAATTTCCTCCAGGCTATTTCCGAAAATGCTGTGGTGGCGATTGGGCAGCTTGATCTTAGTAGTCAGCACGATTTTATTTGCCCGCCCCTTAGAATGGCAAGGCTTAATCCTGACTTTATTCTTGGCAACTAGCAGCCTATTACTTTCCTTCCCCCTGGGGCTATTACTGGCTTGGGGCAGACAGAGCAATTTACCTGTATTTCGATGGTTTTCGGCGGCATACATTGAGCTAATGCGTGGCGTACCTTTGATTGCGGTGCTGTTTATGGGACAAGTAATGTTGCCTTTGTTCTTGCCGCCTGGGCTGGAGTTTAGTCGTGTAGGTCGAGCGATCGCCGCTTTAAGTTTATTTGCCGCCGCCTATACAGCCGAGAATTTGCGCGGTGGTTTCCAAGCTATCCCTCAAGGTCAAAAAGATGCGGCAGCAGCTCTGGGTTTGTCAAATTTAGCCATGCT
>JBBRVV010000385.1:0-2652 GCA_038246525.1 Pseudanabaenales cyanobacterium | reverse complement strand
GCTCGGTGGCGATCGCAATGAAGATTTTCTTAACTTTGGTAGGGTGGTTGGTAAGGTTACTTTAGGCTTTTTAGTTTCTGGCTTGGTCGAAGGCTTAGAATCGATTGACGAATTTGTAGGGCTGTCGTCTAGGTCATTAAAGGGGATAGCGTTGGGCTTGACAACTACCTCACCCTCAAGAACTTTAACATTTTGGTTGCCAGACTCGCTAATTTCTATGATGTAAGTCGTTCCGCGCACTCCAGCAGTAACCCCAGACGAACAAGCATTAAGCGCCCCGTTCACCAAAATTGTACCTCTTCTCAATTGCGCGCATTGTCCAATTCTTAAAACAGAATTTGCGGATAGTCGAGCAACTGCTCCTGTATTAAACAAAAGCGCGGTTCTAGAGGTGCCAGTCCGAACTTGCTGTTCTTGTTTGGCAATATCATTAAGCGAAGCTTGGATGCTCTGAATGAAAACTTGATTGCCGTCAATAATTTCTTGGACGGTCGCTTGGTTTACCTGAGCGAATACTGGCGCAATTTGCGGAATCACCAAGGAGAATATACATAATCCTACAAAGAAAAAGGCGATTCGATTCGGTCGTGTGAGCAGTCTAAAAAACTTAGGCAAATTATTTCGCACAGAGGTACTTGCAAATTTTCTAGTAAATATTCTTTCAAGTATTTGGTCAAGATTCCCTAAAAACATATCCAATTATTCTCCCTAATAAGTTTAAAGCTGCGATCTAATCTCGTTCAATCGCCACTCGTAAAGACACAAATACCATGCCAAAGTTTCACAGACATCAAATATGATCGCAGGTAATGTGGCGATCACAGCAGATCGCGTAAGTTACCAAACTAAATTTCGCACACTTTTGACAAATATTTTTGACAGATATTTTTGACAAATATTACAGTAGCGATCGCTGATCATCAAAGTTTCTCGCTTGAGTAATTGCCTAAAACAAAATTCTTTAATCAAATTTTCCTAAGCAAAATCTTTTAGCTCTATTAAAAAAGCTGATTCGCTTAGGTAATAATGGTAGGTCGATCCATATTTGTATAGTGACGAATTTGAGCAACTTGTTCGGCAATTTCAATTAGTTCGGACAGGGCATCTTGGGCATCGAGGCTGTGATTACCATGAATTGGCTCATAGCTTTCTAAGTAAAGTCGGACTGTGGCTCCCTGTGTACCTGTGCCAGAAAGTCGGAATATGATGCGGCTACCGTCAATGAATCCGATGCGAATACCCTGTTTTTGGCTCACACTGCCATCCACTGAGTCGGTGTAACTAAAATCGTCGGCATAGGCGATCGCGTAATTTTTAGCTGAAGATTTACCAAAAATCTTGCCAGGCAGTTGAGGGAATTGGCTTCTCAAGTTATCAATCAGGGCTTGAGCGTTGGTGCTATCCACTCCTTCATAGTCATGGCGTGAGTAGTAGTTGCGACCGTAGGTAGCCCAATGGTCTTGCACAATTTCGGCAACCGATTGGCGACGTACTGCCAAGATATTTAGCCAAAACAATATTGCCCAGAGTCCATCTTTTTCGCGGATGTGATTGGAGCCAGTACCAAAGCTTTCTTCGCCACAGAGAGTAACTTTGCCTGCATCCATCAAATTGCCAAAAAACTTCCAGCCTGTCGGCGTTTCATAGCAGTCTATTTCCAGTTTTGCCGCTACTCGATCCACGGCGGCACTGGTGGGCATTGAGCGCGCTACGCCTGCTAAACCATTTTTATAGGCAGGAATTAAGGTAGCATTTGCGGCTAAAATCGCCAAGCTATCGCTGGGAGTGACAAAGAAGTTTTTGCCTAAAATCATATTGCGATCGCCATCGCCATCAGAAGCAGCGCCAAAGTCGGGCGCATTTTCACCGAAGAGAATTTCCACTAATTCATGCGCATAGACCAAATTTGGATCAGGATGTCCGCCGCCAAAGTCTTCTAGAGGAACGCCGTTGATCACTGAGTTAGTAGGAGTGCCAAGCAAGTGTTGCAAAATATATTTGGCATAGGAACCAGTAACTGCGTGCATTGAATCTACACAGAGACGGAAACTACCGTCATTTAAGAGATTGTGAATGCGTTCAAAATCAAAAATCGACTGCATTAGTTCAGCGTAGTCATGCACTGAATCGATTACTTCTACTTGCAAAGTGCCTAGTTGGTAGGTTCCTAACTGATCTAAATCTAGATCGTTTGCTTCCAGAATTTTATATTCGGTAATTTCCTTAGTGCGAGCAAAGATTGCTTCGGTTACCTTTTCTGGTGCGGGACCACCGTTACCGATATTGTACTTAATGCCAAAGTCACCATTTATGCCGCCAGGATTATGACTAGCCGACAAGACAATGCCGCCAAAGGCTTGATATTTACGAATAATGCAAGATACCGCAGGAGTAGAGAGAATGCCAGCTTGTCCCACCAAAACTCGACCAAAACCATTGGCGGCTGCCATTTTTAAAATGGTTTGAATTGCTACGCGATTATAGTAACGACCATCGCCACCCAGTACCAGAGTTGCACCAGCAAAGTTCTCTAAGCTGTCAAATATAGACTGCACAAAGTTTTCTAGGTAATGCAGTTTTTGGAACTCTCGAACCGATTTACGAAGTCCCGAAGTACCAGGTTTTTGATCGTCAAAGGGTTGAGTAGCGATC
>JBBRVV010000384.1:0-2656 GCA_038246525.1 Pseudanabaenales cyanobacterium | reverse complement strand
TATCGGAAGATGTTCTTGGTTACTTCTTAGAGACTAGCGTCCGTACCTCATCCATTTGAATTGGGCAATAATAGGCATCCTTGCGATGAATACAACTGAGAAGAATAATAATTAGCTCTCGATCTTGAATTTGATAAATAATTCGATAGTCACCCACGCGAACTCTATATGTACTATCGTAACCCTTAAGTTTTTTGACTCCATTTGGACGAGGATTATCAGACAAAACTGCGATCGCTGCAATCAATCGAACTTGGAGATCCTCAGAAAAATCATTTATCCGCTTTTGCACTGGCTGAGGAATGATAACCTGATAGCTCATGCCTTAATAAATTCCTGAAGTGTAACGTAATTTCCCGAAGCGTATGCCTCTTGAGCTTCCATAATTTCTTCATGTTCTTCTGGTGTTATGTCATCACCTTCGTATCTTTCTTTAGTAAATAAAAGGAAGTTTAGTAATTCATTTAGCAATATATCTGGAGTTTGTTCAATTTCTTGAATTAATTTTTCTCTGATGGTCATTACTTTAATTAGTTATGGATAGTTGAGCTTTCTCATTGGTGAATCCAGTTTATCATCTCATTTAATAATCCTCTAATAATTTTACTTCCTTTGAATTTTCCAAATCAGCCGAAAAATTTCGAGCCTTAGCATTTCAGAATCAAGAACAAGTTAAATCTAAAATTGATGGTCTTCCTATCAATTTATGACCTTCTGGAGTAATCAAATTGACTGGAGAATATAATCTCTAACGCCTTCGGTTTGGCAAATATCAGATCATTTACATCATTAAAGATGAGAAGTTTATCCAGAAATATTAAAATTAGGCTTACTAGGCTTGAAATGATTACCTGATATCTCAATCTCACCTACCAGCCTTTTATCTTTCAGACCCATATCTTGCTTAATATTGATTCTGGCTTAATATTGATCGTCCATTTTGTAGATCTGATGGTGGATCTCCAGAATTCCAGTTCCAATTAAAACCGCTTGAATCAAAACCGCTCATAATCATAATTCTTTCCGCCTCCAACATTCTGCTATGCAGAGGAATATATTTTAGGATTTCCTCCCTCATCAAGTCAGTTTTGACTAAATTAATGATTTGTTGAGAACTTCCATCTTTAATTGAGTAAATTCTCATTCTGCCGCCGCGAATAATTTTTTTCACTTCCTTGGAGACATCTGCAAGCAAGTCAGAAGCGCAAATAAGCAAGCCATAAGCCAAGAGCGCGTCAATAAATAACATTATAAACAAGAAACCAATAGTAGAGTTTATTCTGTCTATAAGATCCTTAAACATACATTTTGTTGAGAGTTTTACTTAAATTAAAACTTAATTGTGCGGCGATGGTGTGCCACTGATTCCACTAACCCAAGTGCTAAGAAATTCGCTAACAAAGCCGATCTACCATTACTTAACCAAGGCAAGGGAATACCCGTAATCGGCGCAAGACCAATGGTCATCGAAATATTTACACTTGCCTGAAACAGCACCATTGCAAAAACGCCAATTGCCAGCAGCGAGCCAAAGTCATCTCTAGCACGATTAGCGATCGCTAACAGCCGCCAACAGATGCCAAATAACAGCAGCAAAACCAGCATACAGCCGACAAAGCCTAGCTCTTCGCCGACCACCGAAAAGATAAAATCCGTATGTTGTTCAGGAATAAAATTTAACTGAGTTTGGGTGCCCTTGAGTAAGCCTCTTCCCCAAAGTTTGCCCGCCCCGATCGCAATCCGAGACTGAATCAAATGGTAGCCCGTACCTAATGGATCAGAGTTGGGATCAAGGAAAGAGGTAATTCTCAGCTTTTGATAATCATGCAAGGAATTCCAGAGTAATTGTCCCAGTTGGGAAGAAATTAAGTTCGTTACTACAGCGGTCAACATACAAGGGATCTTTCCGCTCGGCAAAGCAAACCAACCAACTACGCCGATCGCGGCCAGCCAGCCCAACCAAAGCGGTTTTGATATCGAAAAGATGATTGCCGAAACTATCGGAGAACTAAGTAAAATTAACCAACGTAGCTTTACCCCGCCCCAGTAGAGCATGGCGATCGTAATTGCCGCAAACACCAGCGCAGTACCCAAATTTGGTTGTCGAAAAATCAAGAACCAAGGTAAGATAGTGACCCAAATGACGCGCGGAATATCCAATGGTTGACGAATTGGATGGTGATGAATCATCGCTGCCAGGGTAATAATTAATCCCACTTTAGCGAATTCCGAAGGTTGGAGATTGAAACTCCCGATCGCAATCCAGCGTTGGGCACCGAGGGCAGATTTACCAAAAATTAGTACCGCAATCAACGAAATATTAGTGATTACATAGGTGATCCAGTGGTAGCGCAGCAATCTTTCATAGGGGAACTTTGCTAACAGCATTACTAACAGTAAACCGATTCCACCAGTCACCAAGTGCTGAATCCAATACTCTTTCAAGTCAGTTTCAAGTACGGTGCTGCGAATGGCTAATCCACCTAAAGCGGTTAAACTAGCGGCAAAAACCAGCAACAGTGGATCTAGATCGCGCCATTCTCGCTGCCAAGATGCCCAACTTAAAGGACGAAATTTGTAGTCTCCAATCACGCTCAGTCTTTACCAATACTTTAAGTTATCTGTAAATAGTAGCTTGACAATTCTAAAACCTGGT
>JBBRVV010000383.1:0-2656 GCA_038246525.1 Pseudanabaenales cyanobacterium | reverse complement strand
GGTTGATCTAAAAGCATTAATAGCTACCCTTCAAATGGAACCATAGTACTAAGACGAAGGGGCAAAAACCGACAATCTCACTTACTCATCCGAAGAAAACGCAGCTTTTCTGCCTGTCAGTCCATCTGTTTGGAATATATTCTGCTGTAAATGCTTAACCCTCTTCAATCAATTTACATAAATTAGGTTGAGCAGTTTAATAATTTTCCCGACCTTTACCATACCTTTATCCGACCTTTTCCCGACTGACAAAAGCGAAAGGGTCAGGATAGTCTTATATCTAAGCTGAAATATTGAATCGATGACTGCGAAAGATATGTGGTTTTGTCTCAGGAGTCGTATGGCTGCGATCTCGTCCTTCACAGCTTTGAGGGCAATGTTATGAATTAAGTATTTTACAAAAGACTAACGCCTACTGTGCATTGCATCTCGTGGGTCACTATCCTTCTTTAGCTATAGATGCCGATCACTTCCCTGCCCTAATCCATAAAAGCATCTTTACTAAAGCTCTTGCTCAAGCACCGAAATCCAAAATGGCTATCAAAATTGATTCCAAAGAAATTCTAAAGCTTTTCAAATTTCTAGAAAAGTATGGGACTTCAAGCCTCAGCGATTATTGTTTTTTACTTAACCCCAGTTTTCGAGGACTTAACATGAAGATCGATTTAACCGCTACCTATCTACCTGAAGATAAGGCTCTCACAATCACGCTTGACCCTTAAAGCCTAATTCAATCTGAGATTGAAGCTCACGCCAAGAAAATTGATAACGCATTAGACCATGCTGGAGCCAAATAAGAGTAGAGTTCGTTACTCGTATGTTGCATTTTTTGAAGAAGTTACAAGAGTACTTGTCTAAAACTGGTGATGGACTTACGACTGTCTAGGAGTTGAGGAACAATTTTATGGATCTAGATGTACGTGCGGTAGCTGATGAGTTTCAGAAAAACCATAGCATTTGGGACTTAGGCGATCTCTTTCAGTTTCTAAAACTTGGAATGTATCGCTGGGAAGTTGAGAATCTGTTGGGAGAACCTACAACTTTTCATCTATATGCTGGCTCTCTTTACAATATTGCGGATTTACGCAGACCTGTTGAAGTAGATAGTAATGAGCCTGTTACAATGCCAGCTTACCTACAAGTCGAGTTTGAAGGCGACGAAGGAAGAAGGCACGCATTTCGCGAGTCAGAAACTGTCGAGAATGGACTTGCGACCAATAAACTTTTATCTTTTTCAATTCGAGCGAGTGGTGAATAGGGAGAATTTATAATGGATCTTGATATAAACTTGACTACAAACTTTCGCCTTTGGGAGTTGACTAAGTCTTCAACAGCAGATCGTTTAGGAATTGATAATACTCCCAATTCAGAAGAAATTAAAAATCTTCGGAAATTGTGCGAAAAGATTCTTCAACCTGCTCGTGATGCACTTGGTCCTATAAGGATCTCATCAGGGTTTCGCTCGGAGAAACTCAATATAGCCGTAGGAGGCGTTAGCAACAGTGATCATCGCTTGGGCTTTGCAGTAGATGTAATTCCAATTAGCGTTAGCACTAGAAAGCTAGCAGAATGGGTGGTTGAAAACTGTCCAGAGTTTGATCAAGTCATTCTTGAATTTGGCACGCTCGACAATCCTAACTGGATACACCTTAGTGCTGCGCCTCGCAATCGCAAACAAGCTTTGAGAGCAACTCGTGAGGATGGAAAGGTGGTTTATCGTCCTATTGTCTAGTCGAGTACATTGCGAAGCAAGTTAATTATGCAGAAAATTTCCTCAGATTCACCTGATTTGGGAAGATCGCAGAAAAGTTTCCCCATATCCACCAAGATACAGGTAGATCTGAGGAAAAAATCCGTCTAAAAAGAAGTTAGCTTGCCTTGGTACTGAGGTTACGGAGTCGTTGAGAGCCAGGAGATGGAGGCACTTAGCGGCGATTACTGTCTCAGTTTTTGTTGATCGTTAACCATTTTCCTTGTTTTAACTGGAGTTAAATCTATGATTACCATTACCGTATTTCCTACCAGTCCTCAAACCTCAACACCTTTCACTTTGAAGGGAACAGCTACCGATGTAGACGACGGGGATGAATTATTAATCTTGGTTGATGATCAATTTGAGGTAGCGCGTCCTCATATTAAAGGTGGAGAATGGGAAGCAACCTTGATGTTTAATCAAGGAGGTAAACGCCTAATTGAAGTGATTGCTTCTGATCAAGATAAGGCTGAAATCACCCTAGATTTCAGTACAGGTGCGCTAAATATTATTTCCCGACGTATTTGGAAAGCAAAAGCTTCCAAACGGGCATTAGCAAATCTTTCCAGCCCTAAACGCATTACTATTCATCACACAGTTATGCCGACATTATCCTCTACTGCCAGTCAGTCGGATGAAGAATCAAGAATGCTTAAGATTCAAGAAATTCACCACAATGATAGTGGATTTTCTGATATTGGTTATCATTTTGTTATTATGCCGAGTGGGCGTATTTATGAAGGTCGTCCTAATGGGAAGAAAGGCTCACACGATCAATTGAATGATGGGTTTGGAGTCGCTTTTGATGGATCTTTTCACATATCAGGAAGCCAAATTACTAGCACTCAATTTGATTCTGCGGTTGCTTTATGTACTCAACTGTGCAGGAGGATGAGCATTACT
>JBBRVV010000382.1:0-2676 GCA_038246525.1 Pseudanabaenales cyanobacterium | reverse complement strand
TTTCAAGAAGAATCGGAATGTTTGCTGCGATGGTAATGATGAGTTCTGCGATGAGAATGATCTTCATTTCAAAGATCGGGATGTTTATTATCATGAAAATGATCAATGTTGAAATGGGAATGATCTTTGGTTGAGCAGGAATGATTGACATAAGAAAAGTTGTGGAATATGTAGCAATTGTTCGCACATCACCTCTATCTATGGTTCTGGTTCATAGAGTCTTAGAATGCTGAGATTCCTTGCTGGTTTGTCATACTAGGGAGCGTAAGCCCTTTTATTCGTCGGAGGATGTTATGCAGAACCAATTACGGCGGCGGCGATCGCCACTCTATTAGTCCAAGAGTTGGCTAAAAGCAGCGCGGGTGAGGCAGGGAAAAAGTTGGTGGGGGACTTGTGGGGGGGCAATCTAGGCTAAAGACAGAAAATGCCAAAATTTTTCTGTAAATTAAATAGTTGTGTAAGGAAGCTTAGTCGACTTATGAATAATGTATTGCAGTTAACAAATATGGAGGCAAGGGAGCATTTTCTTAAAGAGGAAAGTTATGTTAACTTCGATCTACCTCGTTACTTCTCGTTTGGCAATATAGTGAAAGAAGTATCAGAAAGGATTGAGGGGAGATCTCTCGCTGAATTTTATAGTACTTGTTCTGATGAGGGAAGGCGAAAGGGAAAACCAACTCTTCCATGTGACTATGAGTCTGTCAATTATAGACTTCTGCATAGCAAAGACGGTAAGTGTGCTTGGCGACCACTTCAAATAATTCATCCTGTATTATACGTATCTCTCGTCCACAGTATTACAGAAGAAGCAGCTTGGAATCTTATAGTTGAAAGATTCCAAGAGTTTGATGCCTGCAAAAATATAGAATGTTGCAGCATTCCAGTAGTATCAACTAGCAAATTATCTGACAAGGCTGCTACCGTGAGTAAATGGTGGAGTGCAGTCGAGCAAAAGTCAATTGAGAAAGCGTTAGAGTATGACTACATATTACAAACAGATATATCTGACTGTTACAGCTCTATTTATACGCATTCCATTCCTTGGTCTTTGCATACTAAAGAGGTAGCAAAAGCTCAAAGGAAAGATAAAGACTTGATCGGTAATATTATAGATAGGCACCTTCAAGATATGTCTTATGGGCAAACAAATGGAATTCCTCAAGGAAGTGTGCTGATGGATTTTATTGCTGAGATGGTGCTCGGTTTTGCAGATGTAGAGCTGCAAAAAAGGATTGAAACGGCTGTAAAAGAATTTAAAGTAATTCGTTATAGGGACGATTATAGAGTTTTTACAAATAGTTCTCAAGATGCAGAGCTGATAGTAAAGAATATCACTGAAGTTCTTGTTGATCTTGGGCTTTGTCTTAATCCGAGAAAGACTGTAGCATCAAGTAATGTCATTGAGGATTCAATAAAATCAGACAAATTATTTTGGACATTTAACAGAAGAGAAAATCGGGGATTACAGGCGCATCTGCTGTTGATTCATAATCTTGCGAAGGTTCATCCTAATTCAGGTAGCCTTATAAAGGCTTTAACCAAATTTTTCTCTAGAATAAAGCCACTACCATTAAAGAAATCAAATAAGTTTCAAAACGTACAAGTACTTATCAGTATTATTATTGATATAGCATATAAGAACCCAAGAACTTATCCAATTTCCATTGCAATTCTTAGCAAATTGTTTACGCTCATCTCAGATGATGAGACTAAGAAAACAGTAAAGATTATCATAACAAAGTTTAGGAAACTACCTAATACAGGACATTGGGAGATTTGGTTACAGAGAGCAATCTTAAATCATGACAATGGACACAGCTTTGAAGAGTTGCTGTGTAAAAAAGTAAACGGTTCATCAGAACCTATTTGGAACTCAGAATGGCTAGAGGATGAACTTAAAAACTTTATTAACAGCTACTTAATTGTTGATGATAAGATAGTTCAAGATATAGATGAAGTAGTGTCTGAAGATGAGGTTGAATTATTTAATGTTAAATCAAGTTATGTGTAAAATTCAAAAGGGTAGAGGATGGCAACAATCGCTAATACTTAGCCCTCATTCTCTAACATCGTCTTCTTAAGGAGGTGGTGGGTAAATTTTCAATTTTCTCTACCTGAGAAGAGAGCAAGGGTAGCAATTCCAAATTCAGAACCAGTTTACGACATTTCAGCCGATCAGGCTTCTTCAAAGGAGCTTGATGTGAACGAGAGATCGAGGTTCCAGCCTTTAAAAAATTCGAATTTGGAGTTGCTGGAGCAAGGACGGTTTGGACTATACTATTCCTTTAGAGAAATACCTTAAAATCATAATTTTTCCTCTTAAGACGATAGCGATCGCCGTGGAGAAGCTAATTCTCTTTTCAATATGGCGATCGCACTTGCAAAACTCACGCGGCGTTCAGAAGCTCTACAACACTATCAACAAGCCCAACAGATTTACGAATCTCTCAGCCTCGATTTCATAGTAGAACAATGCCAAAGTGCGATCGCTCAACTTCAGAAGCGACCCTTGTGGTATCTGCGAAGCAGCACGCGCTTTCCTTGGTGGGTTGGGTTCTTGGTGGGAGTGGCGATCGTGTTGGCGATCGCGTGGTGGCTGAAGGGGTAAAGTGTGCCCAGACGTGAGGTTCCTTGTTAAACTCAAAACACTAAATCCTATTCAACCTAACCATCTTC
>JBBRVV010000381.1:0-2676 GCA_038246525.1 Pseudanabaenales cyanobacterium | reverse complement strand
TCGGGCACACGCCGCAGCAGAATCTCTCCCTCCTGTTGAGCAACACAGCCAGCTACAACTAAAACCAAATTGGGATTTTGGCGTTTACGAATTGCTTGTTTGCCAAGGTAAGAATAAACTTTTTGCTCGGCGCTGTCTCGAATACTACAAGTGTTGTAGAGCAACAGATCGGCTTGCTCAGGATCTTCGGTGGAAGAATAGCCCAAGTCTTCAAGTACCCCAGCCATTCGCTCAGAATCTGCCTTGTTCATTTGGCAGCCAAAGGTAATGATGTGGTAGTTGGACATAGCGTTTACCTAAGAGTTTATCTAAACAAATTTGTTTAGGCGGCTGGGACTAAAACTTCTTCTGAAATGCTAGTTTCGACTTCAATAGTTTCAATTGGAAAATTGTAAACACTGATTTTTTTGCGGGTCTTACCGAAACGCTCGAAGGTCACAATCCCATCAATCAAAGAGAAGAGCGTATCATCACAACCACGACCTACGTTGTTGCCAGGATGGAACTTAGTCCCACGTTGACGCACAATGATTGTGCCAGCAATTACTTTCTGTCCACCAAAACGCTTTACGCCTAAACGCTTGGCGTTAGAGTCACGTCCGTTTCTGGTACTGCCTGAGCCTTTTTTGTGAGCCATGATTGATTCCTAAATTACTTGTTAGATTTTTATAAGACTGGATAGATTGACTAGACTAGTACCTGAGTTACTTTTCAGTAATACTCGTTAATTTAAGGCAGAAACCTGAATTTTATTGACCATAATTCTAGTCAAAGGCTGTCTATGTCCGTTTTTCTTGCGTGTCTTTTTCTTTGGCTGCATTTTATAGACTAGGATCTTTTTAGCCTTGTAGTGTTGTAGCACAGTAAAGTGAACTGCTGCGCCATCTACCCAAGGCTGTCCAATTTCAATCGCGTCATCTGAATTGACAAAGAGTACCTGATCAATTGAGAACTCTTCGCCTGGAGCTTTTTCCAGTAGTTCAACATCGTAGAAACGTCCTTCTTCTACTCGATATTGCTTGCCGCCCGTTTCAATAATTGCGTAGGTCATATTTTAGGTTTCAAGTCTAGTGTGCCGTAAGGGTATGAATCTGAAAGATTCAGTTTTTGACCCAGTCCGAGCAAATAATTTGCTAGGATTACAAATATAGCATCAAATTTAATTCGTAATCAAGAGTAATTTACAGGCGATCTCTAACCCTGGCATTGCGCAGATGAATTTGCCAAGCAACAATATAAAGAGGTAAAATCTTTACAAATCTATGGAAATTTAGTATGGAAGTGCAAATCTATACGGTTGATGCTTTTACTCAGGTTCCATTTAAAGGAAATCCAGCGGCTGTGACTGTGCTAACGGATTTTTTGAGCGATCGCTTGATGCAGCAAATTGCCGCAGAGATCAATCTATCCGAGACTGCTTTTGCTAAAGAGATAGAGCCAAACTACTTCCATCTGCGCTGGTTCACGCCCCAAAGTGAAGTTCCGCTTTGCGGTCATGCCACACTGGCAATGTCTCATTTTTTGCGTGAAATCGGCAGAGTAAATCCCAGTATTCCCCTGAGATTCCAAACTTTAAGTGGCGAGTTGGCGGTGGAATTTGAGCATGAGCAAGTAGTAATGGATTTCCCCGCTAGTTTTCCTGTGCCTTGTCAGTCCTGCACTTTAGATTTATTAGCGCATATATTTGCAGATACAGAATTTGAATGTCTTGGGCGCACAGATAACATTACAGTTAGATTGCCTAATCAAGCTGCTGTTGGGGATTTTGTGCCCAACTTTGAGCAAATCAAACAATTAGAAATCGGTAGACTTTGCCTCACCGCGATCGCTGATCCCGATTCAGACTATGACTTTGTGTCGCGCTTCTTTGCTCCAGCCGTGGGCATCAACGAAGATCCAGTCACAGGCTCTGCCCACTGCACTCTTGCCCCCTACTGGTCAGGTGTATTACAAAAAAATCCGCTCACTGCACTCCAATTATCTGCCCGCACGGGCGAGTTAACGGTTGCTTGGGAAGGCGATCGAGTAAAATTGACTGGCTATGCAGTTTCGGTGATGCGTGGAACTTTGCACCTAGCTATCAATTAAAACTTACTTTTTAGAAGGGAATTTTTATGACAACTTCTTCTAGCGCAGATGCCAGTTCAGACTCTAGCCCAAACCTTTCTAGCCCAATTCCTACCAGCCTAGGTGAAAGTTCAGGTAAGTACATTTCCTCCGAACATTACCGACAAATGCTGGTTCGAGATGGCGATCGCCGCTTCCAGGAATGGCACAATAAATTTCTAGATTATCAAAAAAAATTCTTAAGCCGAACCTAAAGCAGTTTAAGAGCCTAACTTGAAAGCATCCAAAAATAAGCCATAAATTAAACCCATCTTGAACCAATTCAAGATTTGGAAAAGATTAGAACGTTGATCTGGTGACTGGGAGTAGAAGATTCGGCTTAGCCATTCCACCGCTAACATACAGAGAAAGGAAACAACTACATCTTGATCAGACTGAGCTCCAGAGGCGGTGCTAACTATTTGGGCAAACAGAAAGCCAGTTAAAAAACCAATTATGTAAAGGGAAGTGGAGCGCCAAGGATTGTTAGACCAGCGTTCAATTTGGTTAAACCTTTGATCAAAGATTTGGTTAAGTCTAGTTCTCTGCATCGCGAGTTGAGTAAAGCCT
>JBBRVV010000380.1:0-2696 GCA_038246525.1 Pseudanabaenales cyanobacterium | reverse complement strand
CTTGATTGTAGGTATTAGGGATTCTTCAAAGTCTTGATCAGAGGCAGTTTCAGCCAGAAAATTTAATCCTGTATGAGACTTCGCAGTGAGAAATCGGGAGACACCTACTTGATCGGAAAGCGCAGTATTGAAGAAAATGATATTTTTTGCTCCATTCACTTCAATATTTTTAACTAGGCGGATGAATTCTCGCGCAGAAGGCTCGAAGCATACAACTAAGCCCGTCTTACCCACCTTCTTAGCGGCAATTAAGCCAAAAAAACCAATATTTGAGCCGATATCCAAGAATAAATCACCTTCTTCAAGTTGAGAAATGATTTCTACAGTTTTATAGTGAGGATTAGTGGTTTGAGGTTCGCAATAGGACATATCCATGCCACTGCTTAAAAATATATTCAGCTTGATGCCATAGGCAGTGTTTACTTGAAAAGATTTGAATATCCGATCAAGAAGATGAGCTAAATGTGATTTGCTTTGATGGTTGGGAGAGTATTTCCAATTAGCAATATAAAGGTGAGCTATGGCTGTAGCGAGTGACATTAGTTTTGATGAGGAAGGGCAATAAGAACTTGCATATTAGAAATTTTGAGAAATTCCTGCGCCATTTGTTGAATCTGAGTGCTGGTAATGAGGGCAATCTGTTGGGGATAGTCTAACGTCATTTCTAAATTTTCTACTATGCAATCATAATAGCCATAATTATGGGCGCGTTGTTTGGGAGACTCATTTGCAAATATAAATCTTTTGGCAACCTGGGTACCAATTTTTTCTAGTTCCCAAATTTCAACCAATTCTTCACCCACTTTTTGGATATGTTCACAAACCGCTTGCTCAGCGATCGCTAGATTTTCGACTGATAACTGCATCGAAACTTGAAAACTACCCGCCAGTTTTTGGCTAGAAATACCGACTGATAAGCGATCGCATAGACCTCTAGTCTCTTTTAGATCTTTGATTAAGCGCGAGGTTCGTCCCCCACCTAAGATACTAGCTAGTACGCCCAAAGCCAAATGACTGGCATAATCTGCTAGTTTGGGTGTACGCCAACTCATAGTTAGTCTTGCTCGTTTAAGCTGCGGATCAATGATTTCTTTGCGAATTTCTGGGTGAGCTAAGGTCATAGCAGGGCTTAGAGCAGGTGGAGAAGGAGCTATATTGGGATAAGGCAAATAATCTTGGTGCCAGAATCGTTCGATCACTGCTTGCATTTGATCTACTGGCAAGCGCCCCACTACGGCAATAGTGATATTGTGGGGTTGATAAAAATCGCGGTGAAATTTTTGCATCTGGCTAGGATTTAGTCTACCAATCACCTGTTCACTACCCAATACGGGGCGGCTATAGGGCAAATCGGCATAAATTAGTTGGGCTAATTCACGGTAGATGCGGCGATCGCAGTTATCTTGGCTACGACGAATCTCCTCTAAAACTACTAACCGTTCTCGTTCAAACTCTTGGTCAGGGATAGCGGCATTCAAGACCAAATCTAGCAAACGCGGGGCAAGTTCGGCGAAATCAGCAGGGGCGATCGTGATGTGGTAATTGGTGTAGTCATTGCTAGTACAGGCATTAGTACTGCCGCCACAGGCTTCAATAGCAGCTTCAAACTCACCTGGGGCTTGTCGAGCTGACCCTTTAAATATCATGTGTTCCAAGAAGTGAGCAATTCCAGCTAACTGCTCGGACTCTATAGCTGCACCCACATTTAGCCAGATACTGATGGTAACAGCCTCTACAGGCATTTGCTCCAAGATCAGATTAACCCCGTTAGCCAGCTTAGAGATTTTTAGATTAGGTCCAGATTTTAAGGAATCTGGTGAAACTGAAGCAGCAATAATCATTGGCATATTTAACTTACTGAATCAGCATATCAAGAATCAGATTCGGTTGGGTTGAGAAATCACCAGTTACGTTGTGTATTAAGTACCTGTAGGCAATTAATTACATATAAAAATAGCTGAAGTTTGTGTTTAGCGACATGATTTCATCTATTTTGCGGAAATCCTAGATTTTGTCGATTTTAGAAATTCAATTAGCCCGTCAGTGCAACTGCTGAAACTACTGCTAAAACCTCTGTCGCCAGCGATTTTGATAGTCACGATTATTTAGACCCAACCCACCGTTCAATCTTTCAGCTTGAATAGTCTGATTTAGCAAAACAATCCGATCTTCAGTGTTGGGATGGGAATTCAAAAAGGCTGGTAATCCGTCACTTTTCCTCACTAACTTCTGCATAAACTCTGGCATGGCTCTGGGTGCATAGCCTAGACGACTAAGATTGAGTAAGCCCCGCCGATCTGCATCAAATTCCGCTTCACGACTATTGGGTAGTCTCAATGCCAGATTTACGCCAATTCCGACTAACTGATCTCGGTCTGCACCTGCTACGGTGGCGATTCCCTGGGCGATCGCGGTTTGCCTCATCTGTGCCAAAACGTGCTTTCCAGTTACATGACCGATTTCATGGGAGATAACCCCTGCTAACTGCGCTGTATTGTCGGCGGCGGCGATTGTACCTGTATTGATATAAACAAATCCGCCCATTGTGGCGAAGGCATTGATATTTTGGTCATCCACTACTTGAAAGGTGTAGGGCAATTCGGGTCGATCGCTTCTAGCAGCTAATTCCTGTCCCAGTTGGCGGACTAATTGATTGGCATTGCGATCGCGGCTAAATCTCACTTCGCTGGCAATTT
>JBBRVV010000379.1:0-2713 GCA_038246525.1 Pseudanabaenales cyanobacterium | reverse complement strand
ATTCTCAAGTGCGAGGAAAAGCCCTAAGTTTTGTGTCAAGCTCTACCAACTAATAATTTAGGCTTACTGATTACGCCGATTAATAAATCTCAATGCAGCTAACAGAACCTTAAAGCGTTCATCACTCTCGACTTGATGTTGCTGTAATGTCAAAAATTGAACATTAGACTGGGCTTGGTATTCGACATCCCATCGATTTATTTCTATAATTTGGGTGGTGTAAAATACCTGATTCCCATTCTCACCTGAATGCTTACGACTTTTGCTCTGCGTTTACACTTTTCAGCAGGTTTAACAGAAAATCGGTGCGAGTGGAATCTGTAACTTTTTGCTGCAAAATCAGATCAAAATTACGAATCACTTGCTTACACTGCTGCACATAGCTAACCGCCCACTTTTGTAAATCTTTATCCTGGCCTTGATCACAGAGCATTTCGGGCTTTGGGTGAGAAAGATGAGCATTACGATCAATTTGAAATTCTTCTAACCAGCCAGGCGATCGCGTCGATTTCCAGTAGTTGCCAGCAATCATTTTGCCTAAATACTGAGCAGCACAGGTACCAATTTTATTCAAATCATCTATCCAGGTTTGGAGGGGAAACGCACCTAAATCTGAGTTTGGCTGTACCGCTTGCGAGATCGCCTGAACCGCTTGCGGGATTACCTGGGGCGATGTTTGTGCCAACTTTTCCTGATAGTGCGGGGCAGGGCTTTCGGGCAAACTTACAGTAGAACTAGCCGAAACTAACTGCCGTGAGCTAAGCTCAACTCCGCTGCCAGAGTATATTATTCCAGACTGAGTAGTATTGCCAGAGATTTGCTTAAATAAGGTGACCCCACTATAGATGTCCTGCTCCAAAATCAGCCGAAACTTGTCAATTTGGATATGAAACTGCTTTAGCTCTAAATCTGGGTTGACAATCACCAGCAACACTAATCCAGAAGTTTGTTTGTAAATAAAAACGGTATGGTTAAGGAAGTAAAACTCAAATACCTCAAAACCTTCAGCCGTATTCTCAAAAACCTGGAGTATTCCTTGCCCCAATGTCAGTTTGTGCCGATCATCTAACTTTTGATTAAACCCATAAAATACAGGACGCATTTTGCGAGTGGTTATGGCTATGGCTTCGACCCCAGGCAAATTTAATAATTCTTGGATTACCTCCCGCTTCATAGATTTAGACTTTGATTTAGACTTTTATGATTGAAATTCCTTTTACCTTAGATCAACTCCGCATTCTGAAGGCGATCGCTGCGGAGGGTAGTTTTAAGCGTGCAGCCGATAGTCTCTATGTGTCACAGCCAGCTGTGAGCTTGCAAGTACAACATTTAGAACGTCAGTTGGAAGTTCCATTGTTTGATCGCGGTGGTCGACGCGCACAATTAACTGAGGCGGGCAGACTGCTTCTATCCTATAGCGATCGCATTTTGAGTTTATGTCAAGAAACTTGCAGAGCGATCGAAGATTTGCAGAACCTTCATGGCGGTACTCTAATTATAGGTGCTAGTCAAACCACTGGCACTTATTTAATGCCTCGAATGATTGGTCTATTTCGGCAAAAATACCCCGATGTAGCGGTGCAACTGCATGTGCATTCTACCAGGCGCACGGCTTGGAGCGTAGCAAATGGACAAATTGACCTGGCAATCATTGGTGGCGAAGTACCCGCAGAATTGCAAGATTCGCTTGAGACGGCGCCCTATGCAGAGGACGAATTGGCATTGGTGTTACCGATCGCCCATCCTTTTGCTCAAATTACCCTACTTCCAGCGTCCGAACTCTATAAGTTAAAATTTATTACGCTCGATTCCCAATCCACCATTCGCAAAGTGATCGATCAAGTTTTAATCAGAAGTGGAGTCGATCCACGTCAATTGAAGATTGAGATGGAATTAAACTCGATTGAAGCAATTAAAAATGCGGTACAGGCAGGCTTAGGTGCAGCTTTCCTATCTTTAACCGCGATCGAGAAAGAATTGGCTTTGGGCATGATCAGCCGAGTAGAAATCGAAGGAATTACGATCAAACGCACCCTCTTACAAATCACTAATCCGAATCGCTATCGCTCCCGTGCTACCGAAGCTTTTTGTCAAGAAATTATGCCCTTATTTGCGGCTAATTAAAGCAGTTTTTTGTAAGACTTTCTAAATCCAAAACTTCCTTATCCTAAACTAAGTTCATCTTTCAGATCTTGGATATATGCTTTTAGATTGGCGATCTCCGTAAAACCTGAATTATCTAATTTATTTTCAACCTAAACATTTTAGATTAAAGCTCAAATGTTCACTTTCCTGAACTCAGGTAAAATAGTTTAATTCAATTTTTAGATTTATTTGCCATGCAGCTTACCCAACGTCCACGTCGCCTTCGTCGTACCCCTGCCCTGCGCCGTCTTGTCAGCGAAACCACGCTTAGTGTAAATGATTTGATTTATCCATTATTTGTGATGGAAGGAGAAAATACCCGAGTAGAAGTGTCTTCGATGCCAGGCTGTTATCGTTTGACCCAGGACTTACTGCTTCAAGAAATTGCTGAGGCTTATGATTTAGGTATTAACGCGATCGCGCTTTTCCCTGCTGTACCCAATACCAAAAAAGATGCTGATGGAACGGAGAGTTTCAATCCCAATGGCTTAATTCAAAAAACTGTCAGTGCAGTCAAGCAAGCAGTGCCTGAAATTGTCGTAATTACAGATGTAGCGCTCGATCCATT
>JBBRVV010000378.1:0-2717 GCA_038246525.1 Pseudanabaenales cyanobacterium | reverse complement strand
AGCGTTGGCTATCTTTTACTCAAGATTAAAGTTTAGTGGTCTAAATAATTAGATATTCCCACCTAAATTCAAATATAATTTCTGCAAAATATCCTAAAACCCAATGCGGGGCTTGCGGCTTCACCTAGGCTCCGTCCGTGCCCTGCGACCCTGTTCATTTTCAGATTACTTCTGTTTTACTAAAGATGTTTTGCTACTAACTAATTAAGCATGAACTTGGAAAAGATAGATTATCGCTCATTCCAAGCAGACCAGCTTTTGACCGAATCTTTGGAACAGACTGGTTTTGCTGTTCTCTCTAATCATCCTATTCCCAGTTCTCTGATTGAATTGGTATATCAAGAATGGCAAGAGTTTTTTTCAAGCGATCGCAAACTAAAATATCTCTTCGATCCAGAGCGGCAGACTGGCTACTTCCCATTCAAAACTGAAAAAGCTAAAGGGAATGATGCTGCTGATTTGAAAGAATTTTATCATTTGTACCAAAATCAAATATTACCCATAGGTATGACTGATTCCTCTTGGCAATTATTTGATGCTCTGATTGATTTGGGCGGCGAACTTCTTGGCTGGATTGAGAATAATCTACCTGATCAGATTCGTCAAAAATTTTCTGTTCCCTTGGCGCAGATGATCGTAAATAGCAATCAACACTTGTTGAGAATTCTCCATTATCCGCCGCTAACAGAATCAAATTCTAGTCAAAAGGATTCAATTCGAGCCGCTGCCCATGAGGACATAAATCTGATTACGTTACTTCCAGGTGCAACTGCCGCAGGGCTAGAAATCCTTGATCGTGGTGGAAAATGGCAAGCAATTGAAAGTAATCCTGAAGATCTGGTAATCAATGTGGGTGATATGCTGCAATTGGTAACCAATCACTATTTGCGCTCTACTACCCATCGAGTTATAAATCCGCCAAATCAAAATCTTGCCGAATCGCGTTATTCTATGCCAATGTTTCTCCATTCTCGCTCCGATGTGATTCTCTCAGAACAGCATACCGCAGGCAGTTATTTGCAAGAAAGATTGAGAGAAATTGGTCTAAAATGAGAAACTACTAGGGTCGCAGGGCGTAGCCCCGCATTGGGTTTTAATAGCCAATCTATTTAGAAAATTAGAAAAGAGTAACTATGACTAATTACGGCAGCCACAGCGAAGATAACCGCGAATTCATTATCACCGATCCGCGTACTCCCAGACCTTGGTTCAACTATATGTGGAATGGGCATTACACAGGCTTGATTTCCCATACTGGTGGTGGTTTTAGCTTTTGCGATTCTCCTCGCGACAATCGACTGACGCGCATGAGATACAATTCTCTGCCTTGGGATCGTCCTGGTCGCTATGTGATTGTCAAGGATACGGATTCAGGTAAATACTGGTCGCTCAGTTGGGCACCTACCATAGATTTGAAATATGACAAATATGAATGTCGTCATGGTCAAGGCTACACCACAATTATTACCGAGATTTTTGGCATCCGTGGTGAGATTAGCTATTTTGTGCCAAATCAAATAAATGCAGAGGTTTGGCGGGTTTCTCTGACTGATATAACGGGAAGCGATCGCCAGTTAGAAATCTACTCATTTGTCGAATTAGTGATGGGAAATGCGCTTAACGATTTAATTAATCAACCAAACGATAAGCATTTTACCGACATTCAGTTTGATTCGCAACATCAAGCCTTAATTGCCAGCCGACGCTACTGGGTCTTGAATCGTGGCGTGAGTGTGAAGCAGCCCAATATTGATTGGAAGTATCAAGTTTATTTTCATCAAACTCTGCCTATATCTGGATTTGATAGTAGTTTGGATCGGTTTATTGGTAGATGGCGATCGGAAGCGAATCCAATTGCGATTGAAACTGGAAAACTTAGCAATAGCGAAATCACCTGCGGTGATCCGATTGTGGCATTGCAATCAAAAATTAGTTTGAAAGCTAATCAAAGCACAAATTTTGCCGTGATTATGGAAATGGTGCAGAAGGGAGAACCAACCCAATTGATTCCTACAGTCTCTGTCCTACCTGAGAGCCAAGTCACTTCTCTAACTCAAGAATTAGCTCGAGAATTTGAGCAGCTAAAACAAAAGTGGGATAATTATTTCTCGCATTTGATCGTAGATACGCCTGACTCAAAATTAAATACCATGCTCAATGTTTGGAATCCTTACCAAGCAGCCGTAACCTTTGATATGGCGCGAAATGCGGGTTACTATCACGGTGGCTTATTATTCGGTACAGGCTTGCGCGATCAGTTTCAAGACATATTGGGAATGGTAATTGTCGAACCACAAAGAGTGCGATCGCGTTTACTCAGTGCCCTAAAATTCCAATTTGCCGATGGTTCTACCCTGCATAATTTCTTTAAACTGACAAATACGGGCGAACGCACCAATCATTCCGATACTCCGCTTTGGATTCCCTTTGGCATTGTGGAATATTTAAATGAAACTGCGGATTTTTCGATTTTGGCAGAATCTGTACCATTCCATGATCAAGGAGAAGATACGGTTTATCAGCATTTGATCAAAGCGATCAATTATGTGATTGCTAGTTTGAGCGATCGCGGCATGCAGAAAATTCGCAATGGCGACTGGAATGATACGCTCGACTATATTGGCACTGAAGGCAAAGGCGAAACCGTTTGGGGGACTTGCTTCTTGGGCTATATTTTGCAAAAGACTTTTCTATTGCTTGAGCATTTGGGAGATCTT
>JBBRVV010000377.1:0-2731 GCA_038246525.1 Pseudanabaenales cyanobacterium | reverse complement strand
ATTGCGATCGCGACTCAAATCTAATTTCCTCTTGGTTACTCCAGGCATTCGATTACCCCAGGATAATCCAGGCGATCAGCAACGTGCTATGAATCCTAATCAAGCGATCGCCTCAGGTGCAAATTATCTGGTGATTGGGCGATCAATTCTAAAGGCGAAGAATCCCGAAGCTGCTTGGCAAGAATGTGTAGAAATTAGTCAAAGTTAAGAAGTTTTCGGATTGCGTTTGGGAGCAGGGATCAAGTAGGCAAATACGCCGCCACCAACAAAGCCCGCTAAATTTCGGACTATTGGCAGCCATTCACTCGTGCGCGTGACTACTGGACCTATACCGAAGGAAATCAATAACATTCCCCAGAGCGGCGAAAGCACAAGCGCCCATTTCCAAGCAAAGATTTCACCTTCCTTGCGCGGATGTCCAGCAAAGCCAAAAATGATGCCGCCTAAGATTGAAGTTACTAATGTCAATAGCCACTGTTCCTGGGGTAAGCCTGGAACTACCACACAGCCATCCTGTTCTAAACATCCCACAATCGCATTTACAGAGGAAAGAATAGCTTGATCTTGTCCTTTTTCTCGCACATAAAACTTATTGCCATAACGAGATTGCAATTCAATCCAAAAGGTGCGCGGCAGCAGCGCATAAACCGCATCACCCACATTAAAATTCAATAGATTGCCACTGCTACTATCGGCAACCAGCATCACACTGCGATTATTCAAACCCCAAAATTCCTTTACTGCTCTACCTGGAGTCACGTCAACTTGGGTTAGGACTCGCAGTTTCCAGCCAGTTTTTTGCTCGAACTTGTTCAAACTCTGATCTAGCTCGGTTTCTTGAAAATCATTCAAGAATTTGCCCAAATCAATCACATTGGTTAGGTGATCAGGCAATAACTCAGGCGCTTCTATTGCCAAGGCGGGTTGAATGCTAGGGATTTGAATCAGTATGATGGTAAGGAAAATCGAAATAACTAAATTTCTGCTGTATTTCAAGCTGTCAAAAGAACTAAGGGCACTTCCCTGCCCAAATCCTAGGTTTGTAACCCAATTTTTTGTCCTTTTCCACAAAACTTGAATAGCCAAGAACATATTATTAATCAGAATTTTCATAAATCTTAACAAATTTCACCGCCGAATTAACTAGAACTTAGTAGCGAGAACTTATCAATGTCATTGATTCAATGGTATCCAGGACATATTGCCAAAGCCGAAAAAGCTTTGAAGGAGCAATTGAAGTTGGTAGACGTGGTGCTAGAGGTGCGTGATGCCCGTATTCCCTTCGCCAGCCATCATCCCAAAATCGGCACTTGGACGGAAGGAAAGTCGCATATTCTGATTTTCAATCGAGTAGACATGATTGCTGAAAGCCTGCAAAAAGACTGGATCAGGTGGTTTCAACAGCGCGATCAAATTGTCTATTTCACTGACGCCCAATCTGGGAAAGGAATTACCGCTCTATTGAAGGCGGCACAGCTGTCAGGGGTACAGCTAAATCAACGGCGGCATAGTCGCGGTATGCTGCCTCGTCCAGTACGGGCGGTAGTGATGGGGTTCCCGAATGTGGGCAAATCGGCTCTGATTAACAGATTATTGAAAAAAAGAGTTGCACCTAGCGCCAATCGTCCTGGAATCACCAGAGCTTTGCGCTGGATCAGAATCTCCGACCAGATCGAGTTACTCGATACCCCAGGCATTTTACCGCCATTACTAGCAGACCAAGCCGCTGCCTTAAAGTTGGCAATCTGTGATGACATCGCCGATGCTGCCTATGACAGCACTTTAGTAGCCGCCGCCGCTATAGAAATGCTGAACCAGCAAGGAATCAGTCTAGAATCTCGTTATGGAGTTGATGCCAGTTTGGGTTCAGGCTTAGAGTTTTTAATCAATCTTAGTTCTCACCAAAGCCCTCAGTTAAAAGGCTCAGAGAATTCTGAACATATTGAGAGAGTGGCAAGACAATTTCTGACGGATTTACGAAAAGGTAAGTTGGGCGCGATCGCTTTAGAACACCCTTTTGATTAAAAAAATCCAGAAGAGAATTCTCCTGGATCTGAGATTTTCGCGATTTGAAGAGTTTTAAAGAAGGGCTTCGATCGCTTGAGTTAGTTCGACACTTTCAGGCGCAACAGCAGAGGCGAAGTACTTAACCACCTTTCCTTCTTTGTCTACCAAAAACTTATTAAAATTCCAAGCCACTTCGTTTTTAGTGGTTTCGGTCAAATACTGGTAAAGATCAACTTTGTCACCACCCTTGACTGGTACTTTGCTGAACATATCAAAAGAAACATCATAGCGAGTTGAGCAAAAAGTCATAATTTCTGCCTCAGTGCCAGGTTCTTGCGCACCAAAGTCATTGCTGGGGAAACCTAAAACCTCAAAACCGCGATCTTTGTAGTTGCGATACAGTTCTTCCAAACCCTTGTACTGCTTGGTATAGCCACACTGAGAGGCAACATTCACAATCAAACAAACCTTGCCTTTGTAATGAGCTAGATCTGTATCTTTTCCGTCAATATTCTTCAGTTTGAAGTCGTATAGTGTAGCCATAATTTACAGTTTCCTAATTTTGATTACAGTTTGATTATGATCGAATAATGTGGCTAAGCGCACAACCTTAAGTGATGAACAGAAAGTAATGAACAAAGCCTACTCGCTAAATTACCTTGTTCCACAACCTGCCAAATCTCAGCCTTTCAAATCAGAATCGCCTGTCTCAGCACCTAAGTGT
>JBBRVV010000376.1:0-2754 GCA_038246525.1 Pseudanabaenales cyanobacterium | reverse complement strand
TTACGGCAATGGTGGGGAGCGTACAGCCTGCCAATCCCTTTATAATCCGATCAGGGGTATATTCTAAGGTGACAAATAGTGGGTAATGGGCTTCGCCTTTTTCATTCATCATCTGCTGATGCTTCCAAGGCAATAGCCAGTAGTAGTCGTAGCCCAAAATCACTTCTACCTGTCGCCAGCGATCTAACAAATTAGAAAAATCTTCGCCAGGACGATGGATGAAAATAAAGATCTCGCGCCCAGTTTTTACCTTCCACTCAGGATCACACATCAACAGCGCAATGTCGCAGGGCAAAGGTACATGAGAATGGCTATCCCTAGCGCGATCAAGCTTAACTACTGGCAGCGGAATAGAAATCAAACTGTTGGTAAGACGGCGTAGGCTGGGAATCATCTCAAAGTATGGACGATACTGGCGCAACAATTTCACCGCTTCAAGTTGATCGCAGTATTGACTAAGCAAAATCTCATACTGAACTTGGTGGGAGGTCATAGGCGAAAGCAATATTTGAGTATTTAATTAGTTTACCCGCTAAATTTCTAATCTTTCGGGATGACAAGCTAGAACATTTCTAGTAGAAGTAAAAACTTTCTCAATCAAATCTGAAGCGATCGCCGCAAATTAGTCTATTTAGAGTTGTCTTCTGTAAAATAGATTTGTCTTTAAAATTTAGAATTTAATGAAACAAATAATTACATGGACTGCAGAAGCAGAAATTAAGCTTAAGGATATTCCATTCTTTGTCCGCCCTTTTGCCCGCAAGAAAATCGAGACCTATGCTCAAGAAAATAATATAGCTCAAATTTCGGTTGAGGTTTATGAGCAAGCTAAACAGATGTTCAACAAAAAATATGATTGAATTTACTAAAGAATCGCCCTTTGAATCTCAGGAAATGAAGGACTGTGAACTTGCGATAATTAAAGCCTTAATCAATAAACTAAGATGAATAAACTAAGATGGCAGAATATTTTGCAACGGTAGCAAGGGGCTTAGAAGCGATCGCTGCCGAGGAATTGGCAGAACTTGGCGCAGAAAAGATCGAGCCTGGTTTTTGTGGCGTGTCATTTAGTGGCGATCGCCTTTTGCTTTATCGAGTAAACCTGTGGGCAAGGCTGCCTTTTCGTATTCTCTTACAGTTAGGATCATTCCCCTGTGTAGATGCAAATGACCTTTATCAAGGGATTAGGGCAATTAATTGGGATACCTATCTCAGCCCAGCTCGAACTTTAGCGGTAGATGCCACAGGCAAAAGTGAATTACTCAACCATACCCACTTCACCTCTTTGCAGGTAAAAAATGCGATTGTCGATCAACAACAGAAGCAATATGGCGAACGCTCAAATGTAGATATTCAAAATCCTGACTTGAGAATAAATGTGCATATTGCTAGCGATCGCTGCACGGTCAGTTTAGATAGTTCGGGTGACAGTTTACATCGACGTGGATATCGTCCCGCCATGGGAGCAGCCCCCTTAAAAGAATCCCTAGCGGCGGCATTGATCCGATTCTCTGGCTGGCAGCCCGATCTAGCCTTTTACGATCCGCTCTGTGGTTCTGGCACACTGCCGCTCGAAGCTTGTCTTTCGGCTATGAAAGTTGCACCTGGATTGTTTCGCGAAAAATTTGGCTTTGAGACTTGGCAAGACTTCAATTCTGATCAATTAGATCAATTGATTTTAGAAGCAGAGAAAGGGCAATTAGATTCTCTTTCAGTCCCGATTTGGGGAAGCGACCGCAATCCTGAAGTAGTTGATCAAGCGATTGCGAATAGTAAAAGATCAGGAGTAGATCAACATCTACATCTGGCCGAAATTGATTTGGCGGACGTAGTTGCACCTGCTACTAGTGGTGTTTTGATTTGCAATCCTCCCTATGGCGAAAGATTAGGAAAGAATCAGGATCTTGCTCCTTTTTACAAACTTTTGGGCGATGTGCTGAAGCAAAGATTCAAAGGCTGGACAGCTTATATTTTGAGTGGAAACAAAGAATTAGCCTTAGCGATCGGTTTGAAATCTAGTCAAAGGATCCCAGTCTACAATGGCACTTTAGCTTGTCAATTGATGAAATACGAGCTTTACTAGAAGACCGCGAAAGTTATAATTTAATTAAGGTGAATTCCTAGAAAGATTCGACTTACTACTTTCAAGATAGGGTCGCAGGGTGTAGCCCCGCAATGGGTTTTAATGATGTAATTCCTGGGTAATTTATTTCTTGGAAACCGCCTAAGCTTATGCCAAACATTTCCTTATGTCTGACATTCCTATCCAAGAATTGAACTAATCAGGTAAAAACGCATTATCAAATATTTGAGCGTTCTCATAAGGACAGACTTCTGGAAAAATATCTAAACCTGTTTCCTGCTCTGCACTGACCACCGCCAACTGATACACATCCGCAAAAACTTCAGGTAGCGCCGCCTTCAGACTAGGATTTTGCTTGAGATGTCTTTGCAAACGCAACCGTTGCTCCTTAATCGTCAATTGCCAACTACGCGATCTCTTGCTGGGCTGATATTGCCATTTCAAGAGGTGCATCAACAAAACTTCTAAACGGCTTTCTAACTCGCGTTTTTCTGCCCGTCCCATATCGTCAATTTCTTCGGCTAAATTTTGAATATCAATTTTTTGCAACTGCCCAGTTCTCAGTAGCCTAGACTGATCCTGCGTCCAGGCATAAAAGTCATTTTCATAACTATTTTGGTTTGTCCATAGCTTTTCTGTTGCGATCACCATAATTGACATCTAAATTAAAC
>JBBRVV010000375.1:0-2755 GCA_038246525.1 Pseudanabaenales cyanobacterium | reverse complement strand
TCCTTCGCTCCTACCCTCAGCCTTGCCCTCAGCCTTGCCCTCAGCTCTACCTTCCAACAAAATTTCTTGGTACGTTACTGATTCCCGCATCATGTCGCTCCTTAAGATTCTATCAATAATATCTTTGTTCAATACTAATCCAGAGATAATGTATGTGGCACTGGCTAGATTACTCTTTACTTTCCGATCCTCAATCCTGTCAATAATTTGTTTGGTATTTCTGAGGGTTTCGGCGGCATCCTCGGTCTTGGTCAAGGCAGAGAGGGGTAGCAATCCTGGATACTGTTGAAAGATTTCTGTAGGTTGTTCCCATAACCGAATCAAGTTGTAGTTATGGTTAATCTGCTTCGCTTAAAAACTGGTTTGATAGACCAGAGGAGAATCCGAAGGTTTTAGGTAAATTACAATTTGATGGATCTCTTTATCAGGATATTTACGATGCAGTCTTACCCAATAATCTAGCATTCTAAATGCCATATTCTGATCTAGTCTAGTTTGAAACTCTATGTGCAGAATTAGGCTGATTGAGGCTAGGAATATGACGGAATCCGCCCGAATTGGCTCAACTGAAAGCTCAGAGGATTCGAGTTTAGTTAGCTCTAATGGCTATCCTAAAAGCCAACAGGCAAAGTCGGCAGGAAAGTTCTCAGCAAGGAATTTACAGGTATTATCGTAAGCCATCATCAAATTCTATCATTCAATCGACAAGCCAATTTATGGTAAATTTAGTATAAATATGACGAAAAAGGGTACTATCCTATGGCTAACTGGTCTAAGTGGCGCTGGTAAAACCACGATCGCTCAGGCTTTAGTCAAAGAATTACAAATGCAAGCACGCGCGGTAGAATTACTAGACGGGGATGTGATTCGCACTAATCTCTCAAAGGGTTTAGGATTTAGCAAAGAAGACCGCGATACTAATGTCAGAAGAGTAGGATTTGTCGCAAATTTATTAGCCTGTCATGGCGTAATTGCAGTTTCGGCAGTAATCAGTCCCTATCGACAGATTCGTGATCAGATTCGGCAGAGTTCAGTAGGTTTTATCGAAGTCTATGTGAATGCTCCGCTTGAAGTATGTGAGTCTAGGGATGTGAAAGGACTATATGCCAAAGCCAGATCAGGAGAAATTAGAGGATTTACGGGAATTGATGACCCCTACGAACCGCCCTTAACACCTGAAGTTACCTGCTATACTGCTGAAGAAACAATTGCGGAAAGTGTTGGTAAAGTGATGCAGGTACTGGCACGATTCGGAATTTTGTAGCTGACCCTGGCGATTTGACCATACCTAAAATCATTACAAAAATTATGCCGATTAAGCTGATTATTCAAAAGCCCGCTGCAAAGAATTTAAGTTCCAGGCTTTTTTGTTCATTGCCAGTAGCGATCGCTGGACTTACTTTTGCTCTAGTTTCTCCCAACCTTGCGCTTTCCACGCTCAATTCTCCTCTTGATCTCTCTACCGCATCTCTCTCTATCCAAGATCTATCTGCCCAGTCACAACCCCAAACTAGGCGTAGGATTGCGGTCTTAGATTTTGATTTTAGTAATGTTAGTTCGCCAAGTTTCTTTTCTAACTACCCTGGCGCATCAAAAGGCGTGAGCGATATTCTGATCAATCGCTTAGTCAAAGATGGCACTTACTCATTGATCGAGCGTAGTCGAATTGATACTGTCCTGAGAGAACAAAATCTCGGCACAAGTGGACGGCTCGATGCTAGCACTGCTGCCCAAATCGGTAAAATCTTGGGAGTAGATGCCGTAATTATTGGCAGTGTTACCCGCATGGATGCTCAGTCTCGCAACTCTGGTGGCTCCTTTGGCATTAGATTGCCTTTTGGATTGTCGGTGGATTCAACTGATGTTGATGCCTATGTACAGTTAAATGCAAGACTGGTTAGCACTAGCACAGGCGAAATATTGTCGGTAGCAGAGGGCACAGGGAATGTCAGTCAATCAGATACCAATCTCTCAGGCTATGGATTTGGCGGCAGAGCAAATGCGGGTTCTAGCACCAGTAATGCCGAAAAATTAGTATTTCTAGCAACGGAACAAGCAGTTAGTAAAATTGCTACCGAACTAACTGCGTCCGCACCAAGACTAGCAGCGATCGCACCTACAACTTCGGTAGTAAATGCGCTAGTGGCTGATGTAACGGGTGGCATAGTGGTGATCAACAAAGGCAGTAATGATGGCTTTCGAGTGGGAATGCGAATAGCGATCGAGCGGATTGGTAGAGAAATTAGAGATCCAGCCACAGGTCGAGTTTTGCGTCGTACTACTCAACCAGTTGGGCAAGCGCAATTGATCGAAGTAGATAGCCGTTCAAGTGTGGCTAGGGTTTTATCTGGCGCAAAGATTGGGGTCGGTGACTTGGCGAAGCCTTTAAATAATTAATTATGCCAGCAAATATTTTATTAGTAGATGACGAACCAGGGCTGAGGGAGGCGGTGAAAGCTTACCTCGAAGATAGTGGCTATGTGGTGCGGGTAGCGGCGAATGCCAATGAGGGCTGGCAATTATTGGAGCAATTCTTACCTGATTTATTAATTTCAGATGTGATGATGCCCCAGGTAAACGGCTATGAATTTTTGAAAAAAGTAAGGGCGGACGAGAGATTTATCAATCTACCTGTGGTTTTTCTTACGGCTAGAGGTATGACAAGCGATCGGATTGCAGGTTATCAAGCGGGCTGTGATGCCTATTTGCCAAAGCCGTTTGATCCTGATGAATTGGTAGCGATCGCTGAAAATTT
>JBBRVV010000374.1:0-2765 GCA_038246525.1 Pseudanabaenales cyanobacterium | reverse complement strand
GTATATAGTTCAAACTACCGTAGCTAATAATTCCTGCTAGTAGAGCCACTGCTCCAGCGATTAACGGATTCCTGACTTTGCCCGATTTCACGCCAATTGTAGAGGCCGTACCTACCGCACCTCCCAAAACCACAGGAAATAAAACAATTAAGTAGACAAACTGGGAAATAAAACCAAGCACTGCACCGCCTAAGATCGCCCCTAAAATAGAGCTTAAAAGCAAAAGCTGAATGCCGTTAACGGTGGCAATATTGCTGGGTTTGTAGGGTTTCATGGCAGTTTAGACGCAATGGTTAGCCTATTAATTTACCCTAAATTGTGATCTGATCGGCTGACTTTGCCATAGCTACTTAATGCCTGTTAATGCCCAGGCTAATAATGTTAAAGTGAATTCACCATAAAATTAGCTCTTCCATCAAACCTATTGTGAATACTGTTCGTACTGTCGCCGATACCAAGCAAGTCTTTTATCACACTTTTCCTAAGCCGATTAATTCTGCTTATCGCCGAATTTTGGATGAATTGATGGTGGAACTGCATTTGTTAATGGTGAATCAAACCTTTGTCTATGATCGGGTTTTCGCCTTAGGAGTAATTACCGCTTTTGATCGATTCATGGCAGGCTATCATCCCGTTGACGATCGCCAACCAATTTTTGCGGCTCTATGTCTTTCTCTCGATTTATCAGTGGAAAAACTGCGTCAAGATGGTGGTGAAATTAGTGAACTTGCCCAGCGATCGCCCACTGAAGTGATTAGTTTACTCACTACTCTAGAATCTACCACTAACCTTGCGCCCCTAACTGCTCAAATCCGTGAAATTGCCAGCAAAGAAAATTTTAAGTACAGTCGGTTATTTGGGATTGGGCTATTTACGCTGCTAGAAATTTGCCAGCCCGAAGAGATTAAAGACAACACCAAGCGCCAAGAATTACTGACCCTGGTGGGAAACACTACTAAGATCGGCGATCGCTTTGCTAAGGATATTGACCTATATTTATCAAATTTAGACAAAGTTGAGCAGGGCAGACAAATGATGGCAGATATGGCAGAAGCAGAACGCAAAAAACGCGAGAAGGTAAGCAAGCCACCAGAAGCACCAGCCCCAGTAAGTTAGCCGTTAATCAAATTGGACATTTAGCCAGGACTAGCCATGCAGCAAAAACTTGGCGCCAATACTCTAGGTAAAAATTTTACTTTAGATAAAAATTTCCGCATCCTTCGACTAGAGTTGTCCCTGGGTATTTTATCTCTAGTTAGCCTAATTCTGGTTGGCACAGTTGGTTATCAGTGGATTGAAGGTTGGAGCGGACTGGATGCTCTGTTCATGACTATCATTACCCTAACCACTGTGGGCTTTGGCGAGACTCACCCGCTTGACGAGCATGGTCGAATTTTCACGATCTCCTTGATCTTGCTGGGATTTGTCAGCATTGGCTACATTGGTAATCGGTTTACCCTGGCATTATTGCAAGGCTATTTCCAAGAAGTTTTGCGATTAAGAAAGCAGTTTCGGATTATGTCATCTTTAGATCAACACTATATTGTCTGTGGATTTGGGCGCACTGGTAGACAAGTGACTTCAGAGTTTACCGCCGAGGGCGTGGATTTTGTGGTGATAGATAATAATCAAGAACAAGTTCTGGCAGCAGAATACCTGGGCTATAAGGCAATTCAGGGCGATGCTACGCTTGATGAAGCGCTGCAACGAGTTGGGGTAGAAAGAGCTATTTGTCTGGTTTGCACTTTACCGTCAGATGCCGAAAATCTTTATACGATCTTATCTGCTAAAACTCTTAATCCGCAAATTCGCGCGATCGCACGGGCAAGTAATGAAGAAGCAATTCAAAAAATGCGGCGTGGTGGTGCAGATGAAGTAATCTCCCCCTATATTACGGGCGGAAAACGGATGGCAGCGGCTGCACTTCGACCCCAGGTAATGGATTTTGTAGATGGGATTCTCTCTAGTGGCAATAGTTCTTTTTATATTGAAGAGTTCCGTTTGGATGCCGATTGCCCGCAAGTGGGTCATACTTTGCATGAAGCTAGGTTGCGATCGCGCACAGGAGTTTTGGTTTTAGCAATTCGGCGGATCGATGGCAATTTATTGGGTGGACCTAGTGCTGATACTTTCTTACTAAATGGCGATCAGTTAATTTGCATGGGCACTTCCGAGCAGTTACGCGATCTTAATCAATTGCTTAGCCCGTTAAACAAGCCCCCCCGCCCACCCTACCGTGTACATACAAGTCGAGAATAAGGCGAAATCCATCCCATAAAAATAGCCTCAAAGCGTTGGAGCTTTTGTATACGTTTTCCCTTTGCTTGAGTTTTTGCACCATACTTTAGCTAGGAAGATCAATTGATCAAGACACAGACGGATGACTGATCGACCAATCGAGCTTAAATTACAGTAATCTAGCAGCTATGTACATCATGTTTATATTTATTGCCTTGCATGGAAACTGAAAAACCGCAAACTACGGCTAAATTAATGCCTGAATTAATGGCTGAATTAATGCCTGAATCAATTGAGCAATTATTTCAAGAGGGCTTGGAACGCTACAACGCTGGAGAGGCGGCGGCGGATTTAATTCCTACCTATCTAAAAATTTGCGATCGCCAGCCCAAGATAGCTAGTGGATGGATCACAAGATTATGCTGTCTGATATTACAGTTTCCAGCAACATCCAGATAATTTATCCCTTCAGCTACATATTCTTTCGCTATCTCACTGGGAATATATTTTGTAATCAGAATGATCGG
>JBBRVV010000373.1:0-2766 GCA_038246525.1 Pseudanabaenales cyanobacterium | reverse complement strand
TTACCGCGCAGCACCGCCAATACCAAAGACAGATCAATCGAGATCAATCGGGGCTTTCAGTCTGGTATGAGTTCAGCTCCTTCGCCTGATCTACCGTCTCCTTTGGGAGTTAATGATACTGTAGCAACTGCTGCTGCGCCTGAGCGCAACCGTTACTTTGTGATTGTCCCCTCATCCCTTGAAAGTGTGTTGCAAAAGGCTCGATCAATTTCATCTAATGCTCGCATGGCAGTTTCTGAACGAGGTACCTATGTGGAAGTACAGGGCTTTGCTGATCGTACTAGCGCTGAAAATTTGACCAAAACCGTGCGATCTCAAGGGCTTGATGCTAGGGTAATTTACTTCTAAGCTTTGTCTATTAGGTAAAAGTTATAACTATGACCAATTCTACTAGCTTGCCAATTCCTGTAATTGTGGCAGGGGCAACAGGCAAAATGGGGCGCGAAACCATAAAAGTAATCGCTCAAACTCCTGACATGATCCTGATCGGCGCTACTGGTCGGACATATCTGGGTGAGGATATTGGTGAAGTGATTGGCATTGATCCTTTAGAAATTCCTGTGACTAATGACCTAGAAGTGTTGTTAGCTCAGGGAGCGCAGGAGAAACAGTTGGCAGTAATGATAGATTTTACTCATCCTAGCTTGGTCTATGAGCATATCCGCTCAGCGATCGCTTACGGGGTCAGACCTGTGATTGGCACAACGGGCTTAAGTTTGTCTCAGTTGCGCGATCTAGAAATCTTCGCCGATAAAGCCAGCATGGGCTGTGTAATTGTGCCGAATTTTTCAATCGGCATGGTTTTGTTGCAACAGGCAGCGATCGCTGCCTGTCAATACTACGAACATGCCGAAATTATTGAGCTTCATCACAATCGTAAAGCAGATGCACCCAGCGGCACTGCGATTCAAACTGCTCATTTACTTTCAGAGCTAGGCAAAACTTTTAATCCCCCTTTAGTCAATGAAAAAGAGCAGATTCTAGGCGCAAGAGGCGCAAAAATTGGCGAGAACCTGCGGATTCACAGCATTCGCTTGCCTGGATTAGTTGCTCATCAAGAGATTATCTTTGGTGCTTTGGGAGAAACCTATAGCCTGCGTCACGATACTAGCGATCGCCTCTGTTATATGCCTGGGGTACTTTTAGCAATCCGCAAGGTAATACAGCTAAAACAGCTAATTTATGGTTTAGAAAAACTTTTATAATTCTATGTCAAACCCAGACTCTGCCCCTGATCAAATTAGTTTGTTCGATATTACCCCAGCGATCGCTTCTTCTACTTCTAATTCTGTCCAAGTTTCTTTAGAGCCTGGGTTTACTTTTGAAAACTTAGCCCAGCTAAATACTGTCGCTTCTGAATGCGTAAAGTGTCCCTTAGCAGCTACTCGTACTAAAGTAGTGGTTCAGCGTGGCAATCCCCAAGCAGATATTTTAATCATCGGTGAAGCCCCTGGACAAGATGAAGATGAACAAGGTTTACCATTTGTCGGCAGGTCTGGGCAATTACTTGACAAAATTCTGGAATCTGTTCAACTAACTGAACAAGATGTATACATTTGTAATATTGTGAAGTGCCGTCCGCCTCAAAATCGGGTGCCCACGGAGCAGGAAGCGAGAACTTGTAAGCCCTACCTTGTAGAGCAAATTCGCTTAGTCAATCCCAAAATCATTCTGCTTACAGGCGCAACCGCGGTCAAAGGAGTGATCGGCGACAAAAGTCCTATATCCAAAATTCGGGGAGAGTGGATGCAGTGGCAGGGGTATTGGGTGATGCCAATCTTCCATCCTGCTTTTTTGCTGCGAAATCAATCCCGTGAGCCAGGCAAGCCTAAGTGGTTGATGTGGCAAGATATCCAGCAAGTTAAGGCAAAATATCTGGAAATACGTTAGGTGAGATAGGTAAGGTGAATTCCTAGAAAGATTCTACCTACTACTTCTAAGATAGGGTCGCAGGGCGTAGCCCCACAAGGGGTTTTAAAGATGTAATCCCTTGGTAATTTGTTTCTTAGAAACCGCCTAATTGAAATCGATTCAGTAAACTCTAAAGATAATATGAATCCAGAAAATCCATCCAATTCAACCCTGCGAAGCCACTTAGAAGACCTAGTAGATGTTGCTCAGTGGGGCTGGTTAAGCGATCTAGCAAAACAAGGCAAAGTTCTTTTATTAGCGCCAAGTTTAGAAATTGTCGAAGTTGGTTTAGCCTTAGCCGAGGACGACATCAGTAAAGTCCATCATTGGTTAGCCGATGGTTGGCTCTATCGTCCTAGTGAAGCGCAGATTTTAGCTTGGGATCTGCAAATGGCTGACAACCTCGATCAAGTTAATCAGGTTAATCAAGTTAAAGAAGAGCTAAAAGATTTAGAGAGTCTATCCACTAATCTGATCACTGCTCCTATTTTTAGAAGTTTGATTATTCAACCCTTTGTGCTGGCAAAAGAAACAGTTAATTATTCAACATAGGAGTCTTTGTAGGTTCCGATAGAGCGAAAAAGCTTTTAGTTCTCCTTAAATTGATTTTTCTAGGCTCGATCTAAATCAATGAGTTGCATAGATTAGAGCTTGTTTAAGCAACAATTATTGGATCGGATGGAACTCTTGATCATTTGTTTGCTG
Source organism: Pseudanabaenales cyanobacterium (assembly GCA_038246525.1). Classification (GTDB taxonomy): domain Bacteria; phylum Cyanobacteriota; class Cyanobacteriia; order Pseudanabaenales; family Pseudanabaenaceae; genus JANRLH01. Next base: position 150 of record JBBRVV010000373.1, on the reverse strand, counting down.
GTTACAGAAATGTTAGAAAAACACCCTAAATTCTAGACCTGATCGCGCAGTTACAATCCTTACTGGGGTGTAAGCCGTACACCTACAAACTTCTTAACCCTGTGTTAGTATTGTGAGCAATCAGAACTCAGCAAGGATGGGTAAGCGCCA
>JBBRVV010000372.1:0-2771 GCA_038246525.1 Pseudanabaenales cyanobacterium | reverse complement strand
GTCCATCTATATCTGGCTCTAGGTGAATGTCGCTGGCTCGACTGCGGAGGGCATTTGAGATAATCACATTAATCCGACTACGTTGATCAGAAGCCTTGGAAAGTTCTGCCCCTGCTAATTCACTAATGTCATCGGGTTCCATCTCATCATCGAAGGGAGTAGCCAGCACATCATTGCTAATTACTTCCAGATTCAGATTTTTTTGGCGCAGCCAATCACGATAACTTTTTTTGGCGATCGCTAAAACTTCAACTACGGTATGGGTGCGATCGCCAATTGCTTTAAGTTCGGCACTGGTAAGGGTTGCTGGACTAGCGAGATAATATTTACCTTGCCACAATAGCAAAGGAATTACATGGGGGGCAGAGGAACCCATTTGTCGGAAAAACTGACTAGCTAAATGATGATCAATTAGGTCTAAAGCAAGTCCGCCTCTGGTGTCGATCAATAGGGCTAGGGCTGTTTCTAAGGAGATCTCTCTGCGTTTTAACTGCTGCCAAGGTGAATCTAAAAGAGGTGTTGACATATAGTCCTGACTTTTCTTTGAGCATGAGTCTGTCTTCTATCATACAAAATCCTAACAACTAGGGATTTAGTTGAAACTTAGTCAAGACAAACAGCGATCGCAAACTCCATGAATCGTGGCATCGTAGGATTGGATCTGCATTCCCTTGGGTAGAAGTTCAGAAATCGGCGGAGAAAATACTTCCCAGACAATATCGGCGATCGCGTCACACTTGGAGCAGCAAAAATGATGGTGTGCGGCAGTATTAGCATCAAAGCGGGAAATTCCAGCCTCTACCCTTACTTCTTTAATTAATCCCACTTCTTTTAGGGCAGAGAGCGTACTATAGACCGTTGCCTTGGAAGAAATCGAAAAGTCCTGATTCAAATCCGCCAAAATTTGCTCTACGGTTGGATGATCACAACGGGCTAGAAGATTGGCATAGACGGAGTAGCGCTGGGGCGTAATTCTCAACCCCTTGGCTTTCATTTTTTCGGTAATCGCGATCGCTTTCATTGACCTGCCTCATAAAATCTAAATAACTAATTATTAAACTTAGGCTAACTATTGTACTGATAATTATCTAGGAATTACTACTAAAATAAACTAGTTATCTTGCTTGACTTATTCCTAAATCAGAATTATTCTAACTTAGGTGAGCAAAAATCACAACCATCTCAAAAATTGATCTAACTGGAGTTGACAAAATGTTGAATAAAGTCCCTAACGTCACATTCAAAACCCGTGTACGGGATGAGTCGATTGGCGGCGAGAATCCTTTCCGTTGGCACGATTTAACCACTACGGATATTTTCGCTGGTAAGCAAGTGGTACTCTTCTCTTTACCTGGTGCATTTACTCCTACTTGTTCTTCTACTCACCTACCTCGCTATGAAGAGCTTTATGAGCAATTCAAGGCTTTGGGTGTAGATGCGGTAGTCTGTCTATCGGTAAATGATGCCTTTGTCATGTACCAGTGGGGACTAAAGCAAGGCGTGAAAAACGTCTTTTTGCTACCCGATGGCAACGGTGAATTTTCTCGCAAAACGGGAATGTTAGTGGATAAGAGCAATCTTGGCTTTGGTATGCGCTCTTGGCGTTATTCAATGTTCGTCAACGATGGCGAAATTGAGAAGGTATTTGCTGAGTCTGAGTATGGCGACAACTGTCCTATCGATCCATTCGAGGTTTCTGATGCTGACACTATGCTTACCTATTTGAAATCTGAGAAAAAATAGATTACTTTTTACTTCTCTTTGAATTTCTAAGCTTAAAAATCAAAATAATTTCCTGTTGATAAATGCCGATCACTACTTACTCAGATTTAGTTAGGACTTACGCAAACTGTTTGCATTTAGTGTTTTGATGACAATTTCCTCCCTAATAAGCGCTAAATCTAGAGTCACTGCATAAGTCCTATTAGTCTTAAATTTAGCCTCTAATTTAGCCTCTAATTTAGACAGTAGTTGGTCGGCTTTAATATCTATTTTAGAGTTATGTTAGATTGGGAAACAAGTTGACTTGCATTTAGGCTTTAGGGCAGCACCAATGGAAAAATCTACTCTGATCAAACCAGACCTAACTACCCAACCCATTCAAAGTCGGGCGAAATTCATTAGCCTCTATCAGCAAGACTTCGCTATTTGGTGCGCACAAACCATTACTAAATTGAATGCTAGAGAATTTGATAATTTAGACGTTGAGAATCTAGTGGAGGAGATAGGGAGCCTAGCCAGTCGGGATCGGCGAGAAGTTAAAACCAGAATTATAGTATTTCTTTGTCACTTGCTAAAGCGCAAATATCTACCTTTGCCAGAGAATTTCCGAGGATGGGCGTTAACTATTGATGAGCAGAGTGAGCAGCTTAATGACATTCTAGAGCAGTCTCCAAGCCTAAAGATCTACCTTGAAGAAATATTCGTAAAAGCTTGGGCGATCGCCCTAAGGAGAACTCAAGCAGAATACCCCGACTATAGATTTCCATCTGAGTTTTTATCTGGGTGTTTACCTAAGCTTCCATTTGGATCAATCACCGAAATTACTAACTTGCTTTCAAGTGAATATCCCTGGAAACTGCTGAAAGATTAACTTAAGATTTAATAAGAAACCGATTAAACGCAGATTTTAGAATAAATATAACCAATTAAATAAACGGAATTTAGGAGAATCAATGAAACTATCTAGCAAGAATTTAACAGAACGAACCGACATTGTTTATGATGCAATCATTGCTGGCGGCGGCACAGGCGGACTATCTGCCGCTATT
>JBBRVV010000371.1:0-2775 GCA_038246525.1 Pseudanabaenales cyanobacterium | reverse complement strand
GATGCAGAAACCAGTTTGATCCCCGCGATCGCCAAGGGTTTGAAAGTTACTTCGCGCTTAGGACTGCTTGGTGCTTCGATTACCCAACATCCAGAATTTGATTTGCTATTGGATTATATTGCCCAGCCTGAATTTGCCGATGTGCGATTGAGTTTGGCTTCGGTTCGGACGAATACCTTAAGCTTAAAACTCTGTCAACTTCTTTCTGACCGAGATAGTCGTTCGGTGACGATCGCCGTAGAGAGTGGTTCGGAAAGATTGCGCCGCATTATCAACAAAAAATTAGAGAATAGTGAGATTCTTCAAGCTGCCGCAAATGCCCAAGCAGGTGGATTAAGCGCATTAAAACTCTATGGTATGGTGGGAGTGCCAGGCGAAACTGACCAAGATTTGGAGCAAACTGTCTCTATGCTAAGGGAAGTAAAAAAAACTGCACCAAGACTGCGACTTTCCTTTGGTTGTAGCACCTTCGTTCCCAAATCTCATACTCCTTGGCAATGGATGGCAGTAGATAAGGCTGGTGGAGATAAGTTGAAATTCTTACAAAAACAACTTGCACCCAAAGGGATCGATTTTCGGCCAGAGAGTTACAAAGATTCGGTCGTACAGGCTTTAATTTCTCGTGGCGATCGCCGAGTTGAGAAAATATTACGTTTAGCCTTTGAATTTAGTAATGGTGAAGTTCCCAGTGATGGTTCCTATCGCCGCGCTTTCAAACAACTACGAGGTGAAATTCCCACTTTAGAAAGTTATGTATTTGAAACTTGGGAAAGCGATCGCTGTTTACCTTGGCAACATTTACTGGGTGCTTTACCAGTCGACACCCTCAAGAAACATTTACAAACTAGCCTGGGCTTAAACATTTAATATTGCATTTAAGTGAAAACTCAAGAAGAAATAGATAAATTTGCGGAAGTTCCTCTGTCCTTGCGCTGTCCTTGGAGTAACAAATATTATCTAAGGGAAAATATATTTATGGATAGACAAAATGAACTCATTAGAAATTAGTTAATTAAAAAACATTTGCCAGTTAGCTTGAGCGGATTCGATGATAAGCTATGCACAAGACAGGCTAGGTGTAGAAATGACCAAAAAACTTCCCCCATTTTTAACTGGTAAATCTTCAGTCTGGCTAATTTATTTCGGTACCTGCCTTACTCTTATTTCTGCTTGCAGCTCTCCGCCGCCGCCACCTACTTCAGGTGCAATGCCTGTCAAAGTAGGGAAAGTGCAATTAGGCAAAATCTCGGATAGTTCAGACTATGTAGCCACTCTCAATTCCCGTCAGTCAATTACGCTGCAACCCAGAATTTCTGGTCAGGTGAGCCAAATTTTAGTTAAACAGGGTGATCAAGTTAGCGCTAGTACGCCAATTTTACAGATCGATCCTGCCGAACAACAGGCAGTATTAGAAAGTCGCAATGCGGCAGTTGAGTCAGCTAAAGCCGATATAAATTCTAGTCTTGCCACCTTAGACGCAAGAAAAGCCGCTGTAGCTACTGCCAGAGCAACCTTAGCTGCCAAGCAAGCAAGCCGTCAGTCGAGATCATCGGATTTAACCTTACAGCGCCGCGATCTCAAGCGTGATAAGGAGTTGCAGGCTGCTGGAGCGATTACCCAAAGAGATTTGGATATGCGGGTGAATACAGTCGAAACCGCCAACGCAAATTTGAATAGTCTAGATCAAGAAATTAAAGCCCAAAATGATCAAGTTGCTCAAGCCCAAGCAGATTTGTTAAAGGCAAGGGCAGATGTTACCAGTGCTGAGAGAAAGCTACAAGAAGCTAGGGCAAATACTAGACAACAGAATGTACAGTTGCAATATTATCGAATCACGGCTCCATTCTCTGGCACAGTTGGCGATATTCCAGTGAAGGTAGGCGATTTTGTAAATACTGCCACTAAGTTATTCACTCTCACCCAGAGCGATCGCTTAGAACTAGAGATTGCCGTTCCCTTAGACAAATTAGAGCAACTGAAAATTGGCTTACCAGTGCAATTACTTGATGCTCAGTCCCAACCCAAAGCTAAAGCGACCATCTCATTTATTGCGCCAAATGTAAATGCTCAGAGCCAATCGATTTTAGTAAAGGCAGCGATCGCTAACGACAAAAATAGTTTAAGAGCCGATCAATTAGTGCGGGCAAGAGTAATTTGGGAAGAGTATCCTGGCATATTAATTCCTACTTCGGCGATTTCGCGCTTGGGCGGACAAAACTTTGTATTTGTAGTAGAGACTGGGAAAGCTGATGCCAAACCGATAGACTCTGCATCTTCTAAAGAATCTAAAGAATCACCAAAAGCTCCTCAGTCTCCTAGTCAATTAGCCATGCTAGTTGCCAAACAGAAGCCGATCAAAATTGGCAAAATTGTCGATAATAACCAAGAAGTTTTAGAAGGATTGAAAGCTAGCGATCAGATCGTAGTTTCTGGAATCCAACTCTTACAGGATGGAATGCCTATTACACCGCTAGAGCCTAAACCCGTAAGCCAAAGTCCAAGCTCTTCAAGTCCAAGTGGTGGCTAAAAACTTTTGTAATATCTTTATAAATTTTAGTGAATTTAATTCAAAAAATTATCTGAACCTAAGCTGATCGCAATTTTTTGGTTAGAGGTAAAATTTCCTACCTAGGAATTTAGCAGAAGCAACATCCCAATGACAATTTAATATAATCTCGTTTTAGCTAGAAGTTATCTAGATAACAACATTCTATTTGGCTATACTGACGGAGTGACAGAAGCAAAAAATGCTCAAGGTAAATTCTTTGGCGAAAG
>JBBRVV010000370.1:0-2785 GCA_038246525.1 Pseudanabaenales cyanobacterium | reverse complement strand
CAGTCCCATAGAGCAATTTCTTCTGAATACTCTTTGTCTTCAGCGTCTTTAAGTAAAGCAGTAATCATTTCTGCTTCAATCGCTTGATGTCGTTGCTGCGAGAGTAATGAATTAATATAACTGCTACGGTTACCATTTGCAGATCGATCTAAAAATTGGAGAACTTCATCCTCTAATGAGATTGTTACTTTAACCATTTATATTAACGTATAAAATTACTTACTAATCATACCAATTGTTCATACTAGTGAATCATTATGTTCTCTAAAATATTAATTGCTAATCGTGGCGAAATTGCCTGTCGGATCATTCGGACTTGCGATCGCCTCCATATCTCAACCGTAGCTGTTTATTCTGAAGCTGATACTTACGCCCTTCATGTTTCTTTGGCAAGTGAGGCAGTGGCGATTGGTGGAGCTTTGGCAACAGAGAGTTATTTGCGATGGGAAAGAATTTTAGAAGCAGCAAAACAGACAGGAGCAGAGGCAATTCATCCTGGCTATGGATTTCTAAGTGAGAATGCTGAATTTGCAGAAGCTTGCGCGCAGGAAGGAATTGTTTTTATCGCTCCTACGCCTGTCCAAATGCGAAGTTTTGGATTGAAGCATACGGCCAGAGAATTAGCTCAACAAAATCAAGTACCTTTATTGCCTGGAACTGGTCTTTTAGCAAGCGTAGAAAATGCGTTAGAGGAAGCGGAACGGATTGGCTATCCCGTAATGTTGAAAAGTACAGCGGGTGGGGGAGGAATAGGTTTACAGCTTTGTCAGAGTCCCGAGCAGTTACCAGAATTATTCGCGACCGTAGAAAGATTAAGTCAGAATAATTTTAAGCAAGGTGGAATCTATTTAGAGCGATATGTAGAGACTGCTCGACATATAGAAGTGCAGATTTTTGGTGATGGTAATGGCAGAGTTTTAACATTGGGCGATCGCGATTGTTCGATTCAAAGACGAAATCAAAAGGTAATCGAAAAAACTCCTGCGCCAAATATTAGCGAAGCTCTGCGTCAACAGCTCTATGATGCTGCTTTGAGATTGGGAAGATCAGTAAATTATCAATCAGCAGGAACTGTAGAATTTGTATTTGATTGCGATCGCCAAGAGTTTTATTTCCTAGAAGTGAATACTCGTCTACAAGTTGAACATGGAGTCACAGAGGCAGTTACAGGTATAGATTTAGTAGAATGGATGATTCGCTTGGCAGCAGGGGATCATAGCTTTTTTGATGTTTATCAATCCTCACCTTTAGATTATGCAAGGGGACATTCGCTCCAAGTTCGGATTTATGCCGAAGACCCAACTAAGAATTTTCAGCCCAGTTCGGGAATTTTAACTAATGTGAGATTTTCCGAAAATGTGCGGTGCGATCGCTGGATTGAAACAGGAACCGAAATTACCCCTTACTACGATCCGCTACTGGCAAAGTTGATTGTGCATGGGATAGATAGAAAAGAGGCGATCGCCAAAATGAAATTAGCTATCGAAAATTCTCAAATCACAGGAATTGAAACTAATTTAGATTATCTTTACCAAATTATTGATGATTCCAATTTCGCCTTAGGCAACCTTAGCACTAACTTTCTCAATTCATTTACCTATCATCCTCAAACCATAGATGTCCTAGAAGCGGGAACCTTTAGCACAATTCAAGATTATCCAGGACGGTTAGGTTATTGGAATGTAGGAGTGCCACCATCAGGAGCAATGGATACTTTGGCATTAAGATGTGCAAATCGCTTAGTGGGGAATCCCGAAATTGCTGCTGCTTTAGAATTCACCCTCAATGGAGCAACTTTACGATTCAATACCGATACTATAATCTGCCTTACTGGCGCGGATATGCAAGCGGAATTAGATAATACTAAAGTTCAACCATGGGAACCCATATCGGTTAAGTCGGGTAGCACTCTGAGCATGAAGGGAATTATCGGAAATGGACTTCGTACCTATTTGGCGGTTCAAAATGGATTTGATGTGCCTGATTATTTGGGTAGTAAATCTACTTTTACTTTAGGCAAATTTGGGGGGCATTGTGGGCGAATATTGCGAGTTGGAGATGTATTAAAACTGAATTATACGGATAATTCTACTCTAGCTTCCCAGCTTTCTCCATTATTAAGCGAACTCATTCCCGAATATCCTAGTCATTGGGAAATCGGAGTTTTATATGGCCCTCACGGCGCACCTGACTTCTTTACAAATGATGATATGGAAATGTTCTTCTCCACCGATTGGGAAGTGCATTACAATTCAGCCCGCACAGGAATTAGATTGATTGGCGCAAAACCAGAATGGGCAAGAAAAGATGGCGGCGAAGCGGGTTTACATCCTTCCAATATTCACGATAATGCCTACACGGTTGGAGCTATTGATTTTACAGGCGATATGCCAATTATTCTCGGGGTGGATGGCCCTAGTTTAGGCGGATTTGTTTGTCCTGCAGCGATCGCTCTCAGTGAGATCTGGAAAATGGGACAACTCAAGCCTGGAAACAAGGTGCGATTTGTGCAAATGACCCATAAGCAAGCACTGCAACAAAAACTCCGTCAAGATCGAGAAATTCTTACTCTACAAACTTTTAATTCAATTGAATTAGAAGTTTCAATTCCAAATGATTCCGACTTAAATTTTCAAACACTAAATCAAGCAGCGATTTTGCATCAAATCACAGTTTCCGCCGATCGGATTGCTGTAAATTACCGCCGTTCTGGGGATGATAATGTCTTGATTGAATATGGCGAAATGGTTTTGGATCTAAATCTGCGCTTTCGGGTTCATGCTCT
>JBBRVV010000369.1:0-2790 GCA_038246525.1 Pseudanabaenales cyanobacterium | reverse complement strand
TCTTGCTCAACCTGTCTTTGGCTAAATGTCAGATTCTCAACTAAGTCACCATGTTGGGTAGTAGTTTCTAAAATTATTTCTAAATCAGCTTTTTCTCTTTGTAGAGATTTATTAATTGCCCGCAAAAGCGCTTCAGAAACCCGTAAAGATGCTTCTTTTTCTTGGCGATCGCGAATTTCTACCTTCAATTGCCGATTGAGCAAAAACAGCTGTGCTTCTACTCCGTCCGAGTGAGTAGTAATGTTTTCTACTAACATTTCCAAATCTGCCTTTTCCGCCAGCAATTCTCCCACTTCAGCCCGAAGACGTTCTAGTTCTGTAAGTAGTTTTGTCTCAGTGTCGGTCATATCGATGATTTCCCACTTGCAAGAATTCTTACCAGGTAAAACTTGGAGCAATAATAAAAAATGATTACTCATTTTATCCTACTTCCACTGTAGAACGTGGCTAGTGCACAAAGATTAACTAATCATATTCATGTAAGAATAGGCTGAGACAATTATTTTTGCCCCAGACCCATATTTATTTTCTTTAGGTTTTTTGAGTTACTCGCTAAATCTCAAAGAATTTATGGCGATACTCGACTAGATCAAACCTCAAGTTAAAAACGGAATCCTACCCCAGTTTGCAGTGAAGTAGCTGTGCCACTAGAACCCCGATAGGCATCAAAAGCAAAGATTGCATTGCCAAAAATTACCAGGTTGCTGTTAGGTAGGGTGTAGTCAATCCCAGGTTGCAACACAAAGCTGTTTTTATTACCTACGGGAGTTACTACATTTGTGTTTGCCAGGGCTGCACCCACACCTATATAAAGATCGGTATTGAAATTGAGCGGCAAATCAAAAGATATAGTAGGTACAACGGCGGTGCTATTTCCAATCATGATTTGAGTACGCAAAGAAATTGGCATCTCTAAAAATTTATAGCGACCTGATAGCAGTAATGACGTAGCTCTATTTTCGCCAGCAAAGGTATTGCCATCACTCAAGCCAAAACTGCCACCCACACCGATATAGCTGCCATAGGCAGGCTGTGCCTGTAAAGAGCCTGAGCCAAAAACGGCAAATAGTGCGCTAGATAATAACAATCCACTTGATATATTTTTTAATCGATTTTGCATACTTTCACTTCCCACTAGATTTTCGGTTCAAATTCCAATTTTTGATTGCTGATTTTCCTAGACTGATTTATTTAAGCTTAAGATGCGATCGCAATTTGCCAAATCCTAAATTTAACTAAGATTTGAATCGCAAAACCACCTTCAGTAAAGTGCAACCTGCCAAAAATTACCATAATTTAGCTGATCGATCAACTAAAGCTCGACTAGGATTCAATGCAGCAACTTGGCACTGAACCTTGCACCTAAATAAAGCATAAATCAAGCGCTCAATCAATCAAGCCATCTTCCCTAGCTCGCTTACCCGTCTGAATCCGAATATTTTTGCCAGGCTCGGGATATACCTCCAGGGCATCCTGCATTTTGCTCCAATAGTTACGCACCGTGCGCTCAGATACATTCATCTTGTCAGCGATCGCTTTATCAGTCAGAGCATCATTAAAAGCTAGATGCAGCACTTCCAGCCATTCAGAACGCACTTCCACCCCTGTACGAATCTCGCGGGGAGTATGATTTAAGCCTTGGATCGCCCAATCAATCCGCGTCAACATTTCCTGAATTGACATTGCCTTGTTCACCACCGTAAATCCACCCTCATGGCTATCAATCGCTGGACGTAAGCGAATTAAGGGCATGGGATCAATACTATGCACCACAATATTTAAGTTTTTATACTTTTCCATCACTTGACGCAACACCTTAATTCCCACTTCGGTAGCGGCTGACCCATTAGCCTCAAAAGGCATGGAAAGATCGGTAATTAGTAAGTCTGGGTGGTGCCGATCAATTTTTTCAAGCGCGCCCTTGCCAGTTTGGGCAGTAATAAATTCTGCTTCAGGATATTGTTGCTTGAGTGGGGTCATGGTGCCGCCCAGCACAGTTTCTTGATCGTCAACTATCAAAATCCGCATAATTCTTTCTCTAACCTTGGCTAATGAGTAGCATTTTTAATCTTATTTTATCTACTTTGGGTGCAACAAAAAATGGCGTTGCCTGATATTAGGATCATTTTATCAATTAAAGTAGTAAAAACCCATACGGGAGCTACGCCCCCAACCCAATTGATCTTTCTGTGCAACGTCCAAAAATAATGCTCAAAAAACTTAGTCACCTTTGCTTATTTACTCTATGCCCAGAGCGTAGTAGCGAAAGAGGAGAGTTTATGAAAACTTGCTTTCCATAATTGCCGCACATATTGATCTAAATAGGAGTGCCAAGTAGAGTGGTTATGTACGATTTGACTAAAGTTGGGGTACGAGTACGCAATCACCTACAAGATGATATCGAAAATGCGATCGCCCAAATGACAGGGCTGTTTATAAATAATTTCATTTCGGACTAGAATTAGCGATAATCCATGTTTGGCGACTTCATGCATGGGCTACCTACTGCTTACATTAGCTTGAAGCAAGCGGTTTTTATCCATTCTAAGTAAAGGATTCTAATTAAAGGATGTTGCTTACAATCAAGAAAATCAATTTATTAGATCTGATGTCGAGTAACACATTATTTGTCGCCTTGTGACTACTCAGGACAAAAGGAATTAGATAAAAAGAGGCTTGCCAAGAAAGATATTAATAAGAGCATCCAGAATATCAAGATTCTGCTTTTTGAGCGTAGAGATGTAACCACGGATACGGGCAAAAATATTAGCGCCATTTACAGAACGGCAG
>JBBRVV010000368.1:0-2796 GCA_038246525.1 Pseudanabaenales cyanobacterium | reverse complement strand
GGGGTATTCCCTATGCGGTAGTACCTCAACCAAGATTACATTTTGCCAGGGCGATCGCTATTTTCCATCCAGAAGTTGTGCCTAGCCCTGGTATTCATCCTTCGGCAATTATTGCTCCAGACGTGCAGTTAGGTCAGGATGTCTACATTGCGCCCCATGTGGTGATTGAATCAGGCTGTGTAATTGGCGACCAGGTTAGGATCCATGCGAATGTGACTATATATCCAGAAGTTGAGATTGGCGATCGCACCTTGCTCCATGCCAACTGTGTAATTCATCCTCGCTCGGTGATTGGCAAAGACTGCATAATTCACAGTGGTGCGATCATCGGCTCCGAGGGTTTTGGCTTTGTGCCCAATAGCGATCGCTCCTGGCAGAAAATGCCCCAGGTAGGACGCACGGTTTTAGGCGATCGGGTGGAAGTAGGCTGCAACAGTGCGATTGATCGTGGCTCTTTAGGTGATACCTGGATTGGCAATGGCGTAAAAATTGACAACTTGGTACAGATTGGGCATGGCTGCATTATCGGTGACCATTCACTGATGGCGGGACAAGTAGGGATTGCAGGCGGCGCAGAACTAGGTAAAAATGTAATCCTGGGTGGTCAGGTGGGCGTAAGTAACCATATCAAAATTGGCGATCGCGCAGTAGCAGGTGCACAAACAGGAATAGCCCAAGATGTAGAAGCAGATGAGCAGGTGATCGGACATCCAGCCATTCCCGCCAAAACCTTCTTAAAAGCTTCCAGTATCTTTAAAAAATTGCCTGAGATCTATCGTCAAGTGCAAAAATTGACTAAGGTCAATACTGGGGATAATGCTGGAAAAGATAACTAGAAACTGAATATCGATGCGCGATCGCTGCCACATAATCAGGCTGAGGCACAAAGTTAATCATAGAAGCAGAGAAAGTTGATTTTGGCTGAAAAATTCCTGTTCCGTTTAGTTTGATCTCCGCTTCTTTCCTGGTCCAATATTCATAAAATACTTTTAATTGTTGTTCAGCCGATAGGTTCTTAAATGCTTGATATGCGGATGCGCTCATCGTTCTTTTTGCTAATCCCACAAAATTGCGAGGCCCCAGATATTCCAAATCAATCCCAACCTCACTATCCAAACTAAAAGCATAGAGCGCAAGCTCATGGGAATGGGAAAGATTGAAGTAAATAGAATTTGAGGAAAAAGGTTTGCCGTTAGCTCCGGCTTTAATTTCTACTGCTTTCGGATTGATTGCCAAGTATTCGGCTAAAAGAATTCGTAGAATTGCCCGGGTAAAAATAAATTTTTGAGCGCGATCGCTTGATTGAGAAGCTTTGGCTCGTTGAATTTCTGCGGGTGCGAGAATACTTGATATTTGCGCAAAATTATCGCTTGACTGATTTCTCGAAATAATTACCTCAAGGTTCACTAGCCAAATCTGAATCTGCTTAGATTTGATTGATTGCGAATGGATGAAAGATAAATTAGACAAGTTGATCTAACTATTTTGGATTGAGCCTTAAAACCCCTACAAGATTAGCCTTGAAGGGGCGGATTAGAGCAGATAGAACTAATTTAACCTTTATTTAGCTTTGCCATTATTTGATACAGAGTGGGGCTGAATCACCCCATAGCCGCCGTGATTACGCTCATATACCACATTGATATCATTGGTTTGGGCGTTGCGAAATACAAAGAAATCATGATCCACCATTTCTAGCTGTTCTACCGCCTCATCCACGCTCATAGGTGGCATCGCAAAGTACTTGTTGCGAATTACCTCGGCTGGCAACTCAGGCACGCGATCGCTATTGGGTAAAGGCATAGGAACTTGATCGGTAACGGCGATCCCAGTCTTCACCATTGCCTTATTATTTTTGCGCTCTTTATATTTGCGAAGTTTGCGCGCGATTTTATCCGCCACAAGATCAATACTGGCGAAAAGGTTTTCACTCTTCTCTTCGGCGCGAATCACTGTGCCATTGGCATAAACCGTCACTTCGGCGGACTGGTTGGAAGCAATGCGAGGATTACGGGCGACTGACAGATGCACATCTACCCCTGTGGTCAATGTCTGAAAGTGGCTCACAGCTTTGTCGATTTTCTGCTCCACATATTCGCGGATCGCGTCGGTTAATTCGATATTTTTGCCTTGGATCACTAATTTCATTTTTTACCTCCCTTTTGTTGGTTTCACCCATTCGCCAATTGGCGGGTCTCCGACAATCCTTAAGTTTTAAGGCTGACTCTTCGCTATGCGTCAATTGGTCTGTAGGATCACCTTAGCATTTTGCTTTGACTAACTAGGAAATACTAAGGGCTTCTTAACATTAGGTTAAGGTTTGGTAATAATTTCACTCGGTGATCTCCTGGGACTAGGTTGAAAGTAAGGGTAGGTAAAATCAAATAAGAGGTCAAAACCCTATGGATAAAGCGCAGATCGATTCAACAAAGACAACGTGGCAACGTTATCAAGAATGGCTTTATTACCACAGCGAACTTGGGTTTTATGTGGATATTAGTCGGATGCGGTTTGATGATCAATTTGTGGCTGCGATTGAGCCTAGATTTGAGCAAGTTTTTGCCCAGATGCAGGAATTAGAGGCAGGAGCGATCGCTAATCCTGATGAACAGCGCATGGTGGGACATTATTGGTTGCGCGCGCCAGAACTTGCCCCATCGGGCGAATTGCGAACCGACATTATCGATACGCTGAGCCAAATTGAAACTTTCTCTGCCCAAATCCATAGCGGCGCAATTAAGCCGCCAAATCATGCCCAGTTTAGCCAGATTATCTCGGTCGGCATTGGTGGATCAG
>JBBRVV010000367.1:0-2804 GCA_038246525.1 Pseudanabaenales cyanobacterium | reverse complement strand
TTTTATTTACTCCAGCCACCAAGTCATAGCGTCTTTGAGTTTGATCATTTTGGACAATATATGCATGAATCTGTCTCATAACTTGCACTTTTAACAAAAATAATTTAAGTAAATCTTTCTTTACTCTTATAATTTGAGTAATACCAAAACGTAAAAATAGATGTATTTAATCTAGATACTATTTATATTTTAGATAATGCTAAATTTAACCTAACCTGCTGCTTTTGACATAATTTAAATCCAGACTAGGTTTATGATCGTAATTAATACTGAGAATTGGATTGATTTTAAGGAATCTCAGACTATGGCAAAAATTCACTGCTTACCCGATTTGAAGGATGTTGAAATTAACGAGACGGAGTTGATCCTGGAAGCACTCAGGGATGCAGATATTCCGATTACCTATGTATGTGGTGGTAATGCTCAATGTTCTACCTGTCGGATTTTGGTAGTTGAGGGTATAGAAAATTGCACGCCTCCAACCAGCCGAGAGCAGGCATTAACTAAAAATTTAGGATTCCCTGCTAATATTCGCCTTTCTTGCCAGACAGGTGTAACTGGGGATGTAGTGGTGCGGCGCTTGGTAATTGACAATGAAGATATTGACATTGTTGAAAGTCAGTTATCTAGCGGCTCTATTGGCGAGGAAAAAGCGGCGGCAGTAATGTTTGTGGCTATTCGTGGCGGTGCAGATTTTGATGAGGTAAGATTTCCCTATGATGTGATTTACACTATGAGTCGCTATTTTCGGCGCATGAATCAAATTGTGACTGAGTATGGCGGTAAAACCACTAGTTATATGGGCAATCGATTTGTGGCTTTGTTTGACGGAGATATGGGAGAAGCCGAAGCAATTAATCGGTCAGTATGGGCCGGGGTTGAGATGGTGCGGGCGATAAAAGAAATTAATAGTCACTTTCAAACCCTCTCTTATCAACCATTGCGTCTAAGTATTGGGGTTCACTTTGGCTCAGTCCTTAAGGTAGCGATCGCTAATCAACCTAATCCAGCAAAAGAAGCTAATACCAATGCGGTATTGGGTGCAACCGTAATTTTAGCTAATCTAATTGAATCAGCTAACCGCGAACTTGGAACTACCTTGCTGGTTTCAAATACTGTGTTTAACCAAATCAAAAATCAAGCAGTGATGGGCAAAACCACATCCTTGCGAATTTCTGCCAAACTAGGAGAGATGCCAGTTTATGAGATTACCCAGATGCAGGGGCTGTCGCCCAAAAAGCTCGAGCAATCGGTGGAGTTGACTAAAAGCTTGCCAAAACAGATGCTATCATTTATGCAAAAATTTTCTAGTGCTTGGGGCAAAAAGAAATAATGTCCAAACCATGGGCTGAGAGTTTAAGTAGAATTTTGATCGTCAGTACCTTGTTGGCTGGGAGTGGCTTGGGGATTTGGTGGATAATTTCGCCAAAACCGCTTGATAAATCCGCAGAGAATTCTAAGGATGCTAATAAGCCCGCAGGCTCAAGTCTGTCAACTGTTGTGCTGACTGAGTATGACGCTAAGGGAAAGCAGATTTGGGAAGTTAAAGCAAGAAGGGCGGAGTTTAATCAAGTATCTCGCACCACCGATGTGTATGATGTGACGGGTAAATTCTTTCGTGATGGCAAAGCGATCATGCAGGCTTCAGCACAAATTGGCTCAGTAGATCAGACTAGCAGAGCAATAAATCTTAGGGGCAAGGCTAAAGCGATCGCGCTGCAAGAAAATGTAGTTGTCACCTCGGAGAAGCTCAGTTGGCAGTCTGATTTAGATTTGCTCACGGCTACCGAAAAAGTAAAAGTAGAAAAGCCCGATCGCCAAATTACAATTACGGGCAAAGCGCTTAAAGCCAAGCCCAGTATCAATGAATTTCGGGTGGAGCAGGATGTGATTGCCCTAGCGGTGAAGCCACCACTAAAATTAATTGGCTCTACTTTTATCTGGGATGCAAACAAAGATACAGTTACTTCTCCCTACCCTTTTGGCGTGCGCCAAACCCAGTCAGATTTTCGGGTGCGGGCTAACAAAGGTCTATGGTCAATTCGCACCGAAATGATCGGCCTTGAAGGGGAGGTGCGGGCTAAAGCGCCAAAGTTGGATCTTCAGGTGGATACGAGCAAACTTACTTGGGAAATCGCTAAGCAGATGGTAATTTTGCCAAACTCGCTGATAGCCGTAAGTAAAAAACGGAGGATCGAAGTATTAGCAGAGTCGGGAAATGTAAATTTGGCAAAGGCAATTGTGCAAGTGATTGGCAAGATTAAGGTAACTTCTAGTAGCAATCAATCGGAAATCACCGCAGATCAGGCAGAATGGTCAATTGGCAATCAAGCGATCGCTGCCCAAGGAAATGTCAACTATCGCCAAGCCGAAAAAAATATCTGGGTGAATGGGAGTCAAGCTGTTGCGAATCTAAAGGATCAAACTGTGAATGTCACTGGTGCTAAGCCAGGTGTGGTTACTAATATCTCTATTCCTTAATTCATGCAGCTTTTCTCGGTCTGATTCAATTAGGACTTACACAAGATTCATCGGTATAGAAGGGTCTTTGAGTTGCTGAATCAAATAATCAGACGTCAGTCCCGCCTTGAGTTGATAAATTGTTTTTTTAACTTTGACCGCTAAACGCTTGAGATGATTCCAAACTAACATGGCACAGGCAATATGATTGCGTTCTATTCTTGACTTTCGACATTGGCAAGATTCAATCCCCGTCAACTGTTTGAGTTCACGATGAAATTCCTCAATCTTCCAACGTATGGCGTACACTTCTCGTACTTCAGGCGTGTAGTCTTGAGTTAAGT
>JBBRVV010000366.1:0-2816 GCA_038246525.1 Pseudanabaenales cyanobacterium | reverse complement strand
AGAAACCTCTTTATATCTAGCAAGTTTAGAAGAAGGAACGTCGTTTGCAGCCATAGCACAGGAAGTAGGTCATTGAAGAGGAGAAGTGATCCTACTACTATCGTATGGGCGATTGAGGCTGCGTTGCGTCGCCTGACTGCCCCATGAATCTAGTTAGACCTAGCCAATAGAGATCATACCGAATGGAGCGTATCGGCTCGATATCCGAACAGCAGCTCAGAGAGTAGTGTTCTAGACATGTGGATCGATGTTAAATAGGTAAGCTAAATTCATAAAGATGAACAGTCCGATGATCACATCATGCAACCAGGTTGCCTTGGAAAAGCAAATAGTTTTGCGAGCCAGTCGCTTGATTCTTGTGCGTAAGGTCAAATGTTTGCGCTCAATGGTTTGAGTATTGGCTTTACCAACGGTATGAAACACGGGTTCAAGATGACGCTCACAAGCACCCCAACCGTCTGTGTAAAACTGGGTAACGCCAAACGGTTTTACCAGAGCTTTGAGTTCCAGAAATACAGTGTCCTTATGGTCTGACAATACGTAAGCCAACACCTCACCCTCCCTCATTTCCATACGTCTAGAACATTACCCTTCACCACTAAGGCTTGAGGGTTTGGAGTTTGGTCATTCCACCCAACATCAGTTAAAATTCCATAATCAGAACTGCTGGTGTCAGCGTAAGTAGATTTTGGAAAAGACAAAGATTTAGCGAATTGCATCAAATAGATTAGTTCTCGACATTCGGGTACTACTAAATTCGCGCGATGGACAATATCTTGGCAAATTCCCTGAAGATACCTGAGAATCTATAGCTTGTAGCATTCTATTAATTTCATCATGGACTGCACGGTCTCGAATGTTCGCCTTAGCTCTTCCAAAATTACGTCTAGCAGAGGTGACATCTCCTAAATACCAAGCTTGAAGATAACCTAAGTAAGCATAAGCAGCTCCTTTATTAGGTTCAACTTCAATTGCGTTACTGAAGTCCTGAACAGCATTGCTACAGTCACCAAGAGCAGTACGTGCAATGCCTCGAAAAACTGATGGAGAAGCATTAAGATTCTGATAATTAATTACGTAGGTAAAATATGCTTCAGCCAGTCGATAGTTTTCTAACTCGTATTCATAAGTTCCGTGGCTAGTTAGATAGAATAAGTCCTCAGCTAAAGGGTTTGTTTCACGTCCGTTACCACGATCGTAAACACAAACTAAGGTAAGAGTATTATTGTCGCCTTGATTCTGGATATTGCAGCTACCATTAACGATCACTTGCTCATTGCTGGCAAAGGCTCTTTCCCAGCTTCCACAGATAAAGAGGGAGAAAAATAAAGAGATAAAAGCTGTTGATTTCAAAATTACTTTAACTCCTATCAAAACTCTATTTTCATACTGAATCCTTAAGAATATTAGCTCTATTCTGTTTCAGGAGGAACATTTATCGTTGGTTCATCCCCACAAACAGATGTTCCTTCATTGCTTGCACAATATCTATTACTACTGCCACCGTTCTCTACATACTGATTTGGGTTATTTATAACTCTAGATTCACTATTGGTATCCTGAGAATGCTCAATGCGATTATCATTTCCAACAGTTTGAATATTACCAGAGCCATTCGTTATAGTTTGATGCACATCTGAATCCTCTTGCTTTGATCTCCTCAGCGTGCTTTCTTGGTCACTTTCAGACGTTCTAGCTCTAGGCTCAGATGTTATGGATTCAGGAAAAATATTTCCATCTCCATTTTTGTTTGAGGGTTCGGGGCTTCCAGTAGTAAAGTCATCTCTTCTATATGAAGGTTTTTCAGACTGACTAGAAGAGGGATTGCTTAACCCCGAGTAATTATTAATATTAATTCCTCCATCAATTCCTTTTACAACTCCTTTTACATCTACTGCTTCAATCTTTGACGTACCTACTTCATCACTTGAGTTATCAAGAAATGGAAATTGTTCACGAGGTGAAATTACAGAAGCAAGAAGTGTAATAAAAGTACTTAGCAAAGTACTCAGCAAGACAGTTAGAGTTGTCACAGCTTTAGACTTATTTCTCTGCATAGCTTTTCTCCACTTTATTTAACAGTGCTATTGAGGAACTCAAGCAAGTTTACGGATAATAATTGATGTAGGGATCTTCACCGTCTGGAGCAAATGTGCATCCATAATCATTCCACAGCTCGTGCTCTCTCGCATTCTCACATGTTCGTCGCGGAATAGGTATGTTAGGAACTCGATTTTGACGGTTCATTTCGCGCATTGCTGAATGAGCGGCATCCCATCTTCTCCAAAAACACATAGTGGCATCCTCATCAGTTCCTTGAATTAGTTCATTGTGAACTTGTAATCCTTGTACTATTTCAAAAAGCTCTCCTCTAGAAAAACTTGAATATCTTTCAAAGAAGAACTCTCTACTTGGACATGAGGAAGTCTGCTTTCTATTAAAACTTCGATTAGAAATCACATCAAAAAATAAAAGATGGATATCTAAAATTTCAGACTCGCTTTCATTGGTGGAGTACCCATATGATGAACATGTTGTCATTACGATTGGTACGAAAAAAATACATCCGGCAATCAATTTTGAACTAAAGAATCGTTTAACATGCATTGTTCATATTTTCCTTACTCCAAGAGAGTATTTAAATGTATAAAATGGAGGCCGAGTCTACATTCATAGAATGGTAACAAAATTTTCTCTGCTATTGCCTGATTAAGCTCTTGTACTAATTATTCTATTAATCATTAAAGAATGTAGCTATTCTTCTTGCGTCAAGTTATAAATGCTTTATACGCCTAAGATTTCCTAAGTGAGTTGTT
>JBBRVV010000365.1:0-2819 GCA_038246525.1 Pseudanabaenales cyanobacterium | reverse complement strand
TGTCCAAATTTGTTAGAAATCGCCATCAACAAGCTGCCACGAATGCGAGATTGCAGGTTCTCCTCGGTAATGTCAGGTGAGCTATCTAAAAATAAACCTGCCAAACTTTGCTCAAAAGCTAACATCATTGGCTCGATTTTAATAATTTGAGTAGAAATACCTAGATTTTTTGCTAAATCAAGGGCATCACTGACTGAATGCTCTGAACTATAGGGTGATGGCATCAAAACTCCCAGTACATTTTCTTTTCCTAATGCAAAAGTAGCGATCGCTGCCACCAAAGCCGAATCGATGCCGCCACTCAAGCCCAATACGGCCTGACCAAAGCCGCACTTACTAGCGTAGTCTCGAACTCCCAATACCAGCGCTGCAAAAATTTCTGCCAGGGTCTGATCAGGAAAACTTTTTTGTGTTTCTAACCAGAAATCTTCAATTTGAAGTGAGGCTTGATCTAAATCTTCACCTAGATCTCGAACTTGATCTGGAGCGAGTTTAGGCGGAGATTGACTAAAACTTTGTTGGTTAATTACTGAGCTTGACTCCAAATTTGGATCTAGGGATTGAATCTCCACCATCAAGCTATCTACTTGCCAAGCTTTTGCCTGTCCAATAATCTCGCCAGTAGCACTGTAAGCCATACTATTGCCATCAAAAATCAGATCATCATTGGCGCCAACTTGATTGGCGTAGATCATCGGCAAATTGTGAGCGATCGCGCTATGTTTGAGCATTGCCTGACGCATTTGTGGTTTACCAACCGCGTAGGGAGAGGCCGAGAGATTTACTACCAGATCCACCTGCTGTTGCGCTAGATCTGCCACAGGGTCGCTGGCGTAGTTACGTTTGCGCCAAAATCGCCGATCATTCCAAATATCTTCGCAGATGGTTACGCCTATACGCCACGGTTTACCTTTACGGTCGAGCAGTGCAAACCAGTTATCACCCGCGCCTGGATGAAAGTAGCGATCCTCATCAAACACATCATAGGTGGGCAACAGACGCTTATGGAATACCTTTTGGACTTGCCCTTGACTAAGCAGCGCCGCACTATTAAATAGAGGCTTGCCGCCGTCACTATCTGCCTTCGGATTAAATTCTACCGTTCCCACAAGCAGACTAATTGTTGAAGGGATAGAAACTGCCAGCGATTGGAGCGCGATCGCCATCTCTTGAACAAAGCTTAGGTCTAAGAGTAGGTCTCGGGGTGGATAGCCACAAATAGAAAGTTCAGGCGTAAGTACTAAATCAGCTTGGTCTTGGGCAAATTGATTACAGGCTTGCAAAATTTGGTCATGGTTGCCCTGCAAGTCGCCAACTATCGGATTTAGCTGAGCAATACCAATTTTCATGACCTAAAAATCTATTGATAGCGAGTGATACTAGGAAGAAGGAGTTCGGGGGATAGAGGGACGAATTAGGCTACGCACTGGGCCAATGTCGGGAGCAGGCTTGTATTGCTCTCCTATTTCATCTTTGCTAACCCGTAGCCTTTGACCAGTGATGGTGATACCGCCCTCTCGTACCAAAACTGCTGATACCCAAAAGTTCCCTTCTTTATAGGGAGCCTGTCCAATTTTATAAATACCACCTGAGCGCAGCGGTTCAAGGTCAATTGTCTTATCTTTGAAAAAGCCTGTTGCCGTGACTGGCTCGGTAAAAATCGCACCCACCATGATGTTATAGTCAGGGGTCTCGGCGATCGCGTCCAAGCTATACTGACGACCCACACCAATTACATCTGGCAAACGCATTTCTACTTTGGGTGGTTGATTACCTGCGGTAAGAGTACTAGTCTCCTGCAAAATATCCTGGCGAGAAATCCTCCACTTGCCATCTTTCCGCTGATAGGTTTGCTTTGAGGTCAGTTCCGCACTCAGTCTAAAGGGCTTAAATTTTGCTTCTTTTTGATTTCCCTGGATTTTAGTTACCGCTTCTACGATGAACTGATTGCCCTTTTGTTCCCAACTTTTGACTTGAGTTTTATAATTTAGCTGACTGTATTGTGCCCATAATTCTCGCAGCGAAGTTTTTAGGCTATCCTTAGTCAGACCGTCACTGTGGCTAAAACCATCAGCATAGAAGCCCAAAAGTTGATCTAGCTCTTGTTTAGAAGCGGCCCGGTCAATCTCGGTCACAATCTGAGCAATCTCTAGCGGTAGAACTTCATTAGCTGCCCTGACATCAGAAGCTTGGGAAAATAAGCCAGTAGTTAGGGCGATCGCTAACAAAATTGTCCTTGTAGAAATAAACTTTGAAGACGCAAGAATTGAGAAGCGAGAAAAAGGCATAGCAAATGTGCAAAATCGTACTCAATATCTTAGCTCTTAATAGTTAGAGTGTTTGAACGCAAATTCGCTCACTCCAATTAGATCTCAAGATTATGTGCTAGTTTGAAAGGCAGTAATTTTAGATTTTCAACCTATGAATAATCCTTCTTTGCGTGAGGAACCTAGAAATAAACCCGCCGCTATCCTCGTATCAGGACAACAGGTATCGATTTTAGACTGGCTAGAAGCTACAGGTCGCCTGGTTGCTAGAGATGGCGGTGTATCTTTTGACTATCGAGAAGATGTTGAAGAACTTCAAGAATTGATGGTGGGCGAAGAAGGTGGTTTTGTGGACGAAGAAGAAGAGGACGAAGAGCCTGCAGCCGATGATAGTGATGAAGATTAGAAGACTTTAAAGCCAATGGAATCCCCTCAATCTAGCCAAGCTAACGCCCAGCCTCAGACTTTCTTCAAGATTTTGTCAGGTGCAAACCTAGCGATCGCGCTGGCACTGGGTTTAATTGTTTTGGTAATCGGTTCGGAATGGTTAAT
>JBBRVV010000364.1:0-2820 GCA_038246525.1 Pseudanabaenales cyanobacterium | reverse complement strand
ATTTAGATTTATTGGTAAATAAGCAACCTTTGACTTTGTACTTAGCCTTTTTAAGGGCAATGCCTTTTTGGGGGCAGTTACTACCGCGGGAAATTAGTTAATAAATTAATAACTAAACCTTTGATAGAAATCTATGAATACATAATTACAGTCGTAGCAAAGGCAAAGGAGCGTTGATAACCAATTATAGATAGGTCAAACTTTGATTAACTCTTTGTCTTAACAATTGTTTAGAGTTCGGATGTTTAGAGTCGGAAAAGATGCAGGGCAGAATCTAACTCAGTTGCTTTGTCCATCCCATAGGAACTAAAAAAAACAATTCTTAACTTTTCGCTTAACAAAAATTCATCTTTTAGATTTAAAGGTATTTCGGCGGATTTTAACAGTTCACGCTTTTAGGTAAGGCTTTTTGCTATTCTGAATGAGCATTAGCAAACCGCAGATAGATGATCTATGCTCACAAATTACGCTCAATGCCAGTAAATTATGCAAGTAAATCTCTCAGGTCGTTTAAGCGATCGCTTCTTTGATCCAAATACGGCTGGTGGAGTTAGCCAAAGACAGGTGGCAATTAGTGTTTCTGCCGCCGCTTTGACCGAAGAGCAAGCCCCGCTAAATCTCTGCCTGGTGCTAGATCATAGTGGCTCAATGGGTGGCAAACCCCTGGATACAGTAAAAAGAGCAGCCTGCGCCCTGGTGGATCAACTAAGTTATCGCGATCGCTTAAGCGTAGTTAGTTTTGACCATAAAGCCAAAGTAATTTTAGAAAACCAAACCGTAGATCGTCCCGAATCGATTAAGGAAAGAATCCAAGCCTTGCGCTCAGGTGGCGGTACTTCTATTGATGAAGGGATGAAATTGGCACTCCAAGAACTGAGTAAGGTTAAGTCAGGTGTGGTCAGCCAGGCTTTTATTCTTACCGATGGCGAAAACGAGCATGGCAATAATGATCGCTGCTTACAATTTGCCCAACTGGCAGCAGAGTATGGCATTACCCTACATACCCTAGGTTTTGGCGATGAATGGAACCAAAATGTGTTAGAAAAAATCGCCGATGCTGGCAATGGAGCCATGAGTCACATTCAAACGCCTGAACAGGCGATCGCTGAGTTTTCTACTCTATTACGGCGGGTGCAATCTGTCACCTTAACTAATGCTTTCCTAGAGCTAGAGTTGCCTGAATACGTGCGTCTAGCCGAACTCAAGCCGATCGCTCAAGTCTCCCCCGACGCAATCGAGCTACCGCTGCAAATTCATCCATCTTCAGCACTTGTTACCGTGAGGTTAGGCGACTTAATGACCACTGAGCGAGTAATAGTGATAAATCTCTACATTGGCAATCAAATTTTTGACCAATTAAAAACCAGCAAGGCTAATCAGGTAAATATTCTCACTGCCCAAGTCCGCTATGATCTTCCAGCCCAAGCCCAGGAAGCACTCTTGACTTCGCCAATTCAGATTGAAGCTACCCTTGACCAGGACTTTAAACCTGCTATCGATCCTGAAGTGCAAATGCACATCTTTGCTTTAGCAAAATATCGCCAAACTCAACTAGCAGAGACTAAATTGCATCAAGGCGATCGCCTAGGTGCTGCCACCATGCTACAATCGGCAGCCAAAACTGCCTTACAAATGGGTGACGAAAGAGCGGCGACAGTGCTGCATACTAACGCTACTCGTCTGCAAGCGGGTAATGATTTGAATGAAGCTGAACGAAAACAGACCAGAATGGTATCCAAGACCGTACTTCAAGTGTCGCCCCCGTCTTAATTCAGAATTTTTATCTAAACATACTTAACCTTATTTATCTATGGTTACCTGCCCTAGCTGCTCCCATCAAAACCCCGACCATGCCACTCACTGCGAGGCTTGCTATATACCCCTGCCCGTAGCTGCACCCGCTGCCATTGCTGAAGTTAGTCCTGAAGCTAAAACTCAGGAAATGACTAGCTGTCCTAACTGCAAAGCAGAAGTAATAGTAGGGGCTAGTTTTTGTGGCAATTGTGGACTTGACCTGCGCTCAGTTCCTCATATTTCGCTTGAACTACCCCAGTCTATCGCGCCTCAGTTGATCGCGCCTGACTCCATTCCTCCCCTACCGCCTGTTGCTGCGCAAATTGGGGCATTGCCTGAACCAGAAATAAATTTAGCAGAAAATAATAAGCCGCCTGAGCCTATTACTGCCTCAGGTAAAAACAAAACCCAGCTTCAGCAAATCTCTGCCCATTTGTTTCATGTACAAACTGAAAGTAAAATTGAGATTCCGCCTAGTCTATTAATTGTGCATATTGGCAAGCCAAATAATTTGATTCCGCCCGATATTGACTTATCTGGTTTCCCTGACTCTGATATTGTTTCGCGCGTTCACGGCGACATTCGTAACGAAGGAGATGCTTACTATTTTGAAGATACAGGAAGCTCTAATGGAACATATATTAATAATGTGCCGCTCCCACCAGGGAACCGACATCGGTTAAGAGCGGGCGATCGCATAGCTATGGGTAAGGGTGATAAAGTCAGTTTTATCTTCCAAACCACTTCCTAGCTGTCCGATGGTCAAGTAAGATGATTGAGTATTGTATTAGGCTACAAATATAACCAGGGGCAGAGTGTGATCATGGCTGAGAAGAAGGTATTGGTGATTGATGACAGCATCATGATCCGCAAGATGGTCAAAAGTATTCTGTCTGGCAAATTTGAAGTAATTGAAGCCAGCGACGGAAAATTGGGCTTAGAGGTAGCCCGCAATTCCTCTCCCGATCTGATTTTGTTAGACTTTGTGATGCCAAAATACAACGGCTATCAAACACTTCAAGCATT
>JBBRVV010000363.1:0-2843 GCA_038246525.1 Pseudanabaenales cyanobacterium | reverse complement strand
CAGCCATGTTTTAAGCTGTTCTGAAGCGAAAGTCCGGTCATCTCTTGCCAGAATTTATTCGCATAGGTACAGAGTCCCGCCGCATTTATTT
This sequence comes from Pseudanabaenales cyanobacterium, assembly GCA_038246525.1. Classification (GTDB taxonomy): domain Bacteria; phylum Cyanobacteriota; class Cyanobacteriia; order Pseudanabaenales; family Pseudanabaenaceae; genus JANRLH01. The sequence continues at coordinate 2,752 of JBBRVV010000363.1, read as the reverse complement.
GAAAGATGCCTACAGGAGAAAGGGCGCTAAGGGAACGGAATTTTTGTTCGCTTTCACGAATTTCTGCTTCTCTAGTTTGTTTTTCAAAGCGATCGCGCACAATCAATAGAGAACCAATCCCAATCAAGCTAATAAAGCCGCCATACAAAAATAATAGCTGCCAAAATAACTGCTCCGTAGCCGCAAAAAGTGCTTGTTTCGATACTAAGGAAACCACAATCCAAGCAGAGCTTTTACCATAGCCTTGAGCAAGAGGATTAACCTTTGCAAAAGTGAATAAACCTTCCGCTGTCAGCAACTGTCCATCATTATTGGTCGAAATCTGCTTCCATGCCTGGGGAAAAGTTAATTTAATTTGATACTGGGCGCGATCGCTGATTTGTGAACCCCATTCTTTCTGTTGATCGGGATGAAATAACCAGTATCCTTCAGCATTCGCTAACATACTATTACCGATGCCAATGGCATCGTTACGGTAAAACTCCTTGCGTAGAATCGAACCTAAATAATTGAGAATTATCAGCCCACGCGGTTTATTGCTCCGATCTAGCACCAAGGCAAATAAACGAATAACGGGTTTAATTGGTATTTCTAAATTCTGGCTTTGATCATCTAGGGAAAGCCCAAAATCGGAAATAAAAGTACTCCCTGGAGGTGTAGCGATCGCCTGTTGAAAGAACTTTAAGTTTGCCAAAGAAGATAAACGCTCCGCTGGAGCAGTTTCAACAACGCCAAAATTAAACGAAACCTTAATTACTTCTTTGCCAGAAAGCTCAACATAGCGAATCCGATCATAAATCTGTTTCCGTCGAGCTAATTCAGCAAACTGGTTTGCTAATAGCCGATAATAGTCTTGCTGAGGATCTAGTAATTGCTTCAATTCTGGCTGGCTAGATAGGGTAACTAAGTCAGAAATCGGAATTTCAAAGCTCTTAATGAGTCCCGCTGCCTGCAAATCTACTTTGGTTTTTTCCCTTACCCCAATTTGCCGCCTTTCACTTTCTGCTTGTTGACCATAAATTAGGCATAAAAAGATTGCCACTAAGCCAGATAGAGGCAGAGATAGAGAGAGAAACTGTGTCCTCAGATATCTAGTTCTATTTGTTAAGGACATGGCTAAGTTTCTAGGTAATTGCTTCTAGGTAATTGCTTCTAGGTAATTAAAGTAGCCTGCCTAAAAATATTTAAGGCAATATAGATGAGAGTTAATGCTAAGTATATGTTAAGCGGATCTAGTGAGTTAATAGTTCGATTAATTATGCCGATATTTTGTTAAAATGCCTAGGCACGTCTGAATTTTATTATGCTCCTGACCACTTCTCAATTCGCTCAACTGTCCCAAGCCATGGGTATTTTTGTATTAGCCTGCGCCTTGGTCACAGGCATAGCTTTTATAAAGCAATGGGGTTGGCGCTTTCGGATGGTGGGGGTCACTTCATTTTCAGTGGTATTGACTGTGGGCTTGTTTGCCCTGAGCCTAGCACCTTTGGTACGAACCGCGATCGCGGGTACAACTCCTTTCACTGTGGTTTATGATCGCCTTGGCTCCGAAGCAGTAATTGCCGTGCAACCTGATTTGAGTAACGAAGCTCTAACTGCAACGCTCCAGCAAGCAGCTAATAATTTATTTTCTCCAGGCAGAATTAGCCAAGACAAGACTAATTTGCTAACTATTCGTGCCCGTGTGCTTATTCATCCTCAGCCTGGGGTAACGCAACCGATTTATCTTGGTAAAATTCAGCGATCGCTTCGCCTCAGAGACGATCCAAATATGCAGGTTGAACTTTATCCTAATCCCCTAGCGCAACTTCCTAAAAATTAAATGAATACAATGCTCAGTTTTCCGATCGCCGCCGTTGTCGGACAGGAAGCAATTAAGACTGCTTTACTTTTAGCCGCTATTGATCCTGGTTTGGGCGGAGTAGCGATCGCTGGACGTAGAGGTACAGCCAAATCTGTACTAGCACGCGGTATCCATGCCCTACTGCCGCCGATTGAAATTGTTCAAGACTCGGTTAGCAACTGCGATCCAGGTCAATCAAGCTCCTGGGAAGATGGTTTATTTGCCAAGGTGGGCGAAAATCCAACCACAACCGTGATTCCTGCGCCATTTATGCAGATTCCCTTAGGAATTACTGAAGATCGGCTACTTGGTTCTGTAGATGTGGTCAAGTCAATTCAAGCTGGGCAAGCGATTTTTCAGCCAGGCATGTTAGCCACGGCAAATCGCGGTGTGCTGTATGTAGATGAAATTAATCTTCTAGATCAGCAGATTTCCAGTTTGCTCCTGGCCGCGCTTGGCAATGGTTTTAACCAAGTGGAAAGAGAAGGAATTAGTTTTGCCCATCCCTGTCAACCCTTACTAATTGCTACCTACAACCCAGAAGAAGGCGATTTAGCCGAACATTTACTAGATCGGATTGCGATTACTCTCTCAGCAGATGAAGTTTTGGATTTGGATCAAAGAATAGAAGCAGCGGAATTAGCGATCGCTTATGCCAATGCGCCCGAAGAATTTGTGAGCCAATATGAAGAAGAAGTAGAAAATCTGCGTACCCAAATTATTTTGGCAAGGGAATGGCTCAAAGAAGTAACTGCTAGTAAAGCTCAGATTGCCTATCTGGTAGAAGAGGCACTACGCGGCGGCGTTCAAGGGCATCGGGCTGAATTGTTTGCCTTGCGGGTAGCCAAAGCCCTTGCCGCCCTAGATGGCAGAGCGCAATTAAATGGCGAAGACTTACGCAAAGCAGTG
>JBBRVV010000362.1:0-2853 GCA_038246525.1 Pseudanabaenales cyanobacterium | reverse complement strand
TTTGCGCTAAGTACAAAACATAATCATTCAAGGCTAAAGGAATTTTTAGATCTAGATCTAATTCTTTGGCAGAAATACTGGTGAGTAGGGTCACAGCTAAAATCTGGGTCGGGCTGCCAGATACTGCCTTTGCGGCAGCTTTTAGCATCGGCTTTCCACCTGAGCCATGAACTGTTAAAAAATCCACGCCATAACTTGCCGCTACTTCGCAGGCTTTGGCTACAGTATTGGGGATGTCGTGGAGTTTGAGATCCAGAAATATTTTTTTATTACGCTGCTTTAACTCTGCTAAAACTTCTTTGCCTGCGCCGATAAATAACTCTAAGCCAACTTTCCAAAATTCTACTTGGGGCAAGCGATCGCACCAAAAAATTGCCTCTTTGAGCGTCGGCACATCTAAGGCAACAATTATTTGACTAGCTCGGTTTTCCATAGCAAGCAACTAGGCAACTTCAAAGGTCATAAAATCGTGAGCCAGACGAGTATTGGCAAAAATCATCTGCGCTTCTTTAAGCAGATCTTCAAGTTGAAGATTATTACCAGGCGCATAGCGAGGTGAGAAGTGAGTCATGATTAAGTTTTTGACATTTGCTTGAAGTGCTACTTGGGCTGCCATTGTACTGGTGGAGTGGAGCCGCTGGTATGCCATTTCTGCATCTTGATGAGCAAAGGTAGCTTCATGAATTAAAACATCGGCATCTTGTGCCAAGGTAACTGCATTATCACAATAGATAGTGTCAGTGCAATAGGCTACCTTGGTGCCTGGTTTAGGATCACCGCAAAATTCTCTACCGTCTAAGACAGTGCCATCAGCTAATCTAACTGTCTCACCACGCTTGAGCTGACCATACAGAGGTCCAGAGGGAATACCAAGAGCCGTAGCGCGTTCAATATCAAACCTGCCTGGTCTGAGTTTTTGCTCTAAGCGATAACCAAAAGCGGCAACCCGATGGGTAAGTGGCGCACAAGTAACGATATACTCTGGATCTTCCCAGACTGTGCCAGGCTCTACTCGATGTATTTTGAGCGGATAGGCAAGTTTAGTCTCGCTGTATTTTAGACAAGCATCAACGTAAGACTTTAGCCCTGGCGGTCCAAAAAGCTCCATCTGCTGTACATTACCAGCCATGCTGCAAGTTGCTAAAAGCCCAGGCAAACCAAAAATGTGGTCGCCATGCAGATGGGTAACAAAAATTTTATTAATCTGGCTGATCCGAACGTCACTGCGTAAAAGCTGATGTTGCGTACTTTCACCGCAGTCTAATAACCAGACTTCAGCCCGTTGAGGTAAACGTAAAGCTACGCTAGAAACATTTCGGCTACGGGTGGGTACGCCAGAACTTGTACCGAGAAATGTAATTTGCATAGCCTACAGCTAAATATCTAGCTTAGTGTTTAGCCTTCTTTGTTGATGAAAGGCAGTAATGCCAGTATTCTAGCTTGTTTGATTGCGGTAGTGAGATCGCGTTGCTGCTTAGCGGTTAGACCAGTGATGCGGCGGGGCAAAATTTTTCCACGCTCGGTGATGTACTTACGCAATAGGTCTACGTCTTTGTAGTTGATCGGATCGGTGGGCTTAATTGGAGAAAGCCGCTTTTTGTAGAAAGCCATGACTCTTAATTTTTCCTGTTATTTACTTGATTTCTTTATGAACTGTGTGCTTATTACAGTGGGGACAGAATTTTTTGATCTCTAGGCGAGATGTTGTATTCCGCCGATTTTTCATGGTGGTATAGCGGGAAACTCCAGGCGATCGCTTGTCAATATTGGTGCGACACTCGGTACATTCCAGCGTAATAATTATGCGGACACCTTTCTTAGCCATTTCTTTTAGGTAGATTCTAAAACACGGATTACCATTATTACATAGAAGCTCAAACTCTAGCTAGTAATTTGTGCTTTAAGATGTTCGGTGACTTCAGCGATCGCTAAATTCTGAATTTCTTTGGTGGCACGGTTGACCAATTCCACTTTGCCTTCACTAATACTGCGCCCTGTGACAATGCGGAAGGGAATACCCACTAGGTCAGCATCTTTGAATTTCACGCCTGCCCGTTCATCCCGATCGTCGAGTAAAGTTTCGATTCCTGCTTGATTTAGTTCGGTGTAAAGTTGCTCGGCTACTGACATCTGCGCAGGATCAGAAATATTCGGTACGGTGATAATTGCATGATAGGGAGCGATCGCCGTATTCCAAATAATCCCATCTTTATCGTGGGACTGCTCCACTGCCGCCTGTGCCAAGCGGGAAACACCCAAGCCATAACAACCCATAATTAGGGGACATTCTTCGCCTGCTTCATTGGTGAAATTCGCTGCCATTGCTTGAGAGTATTTTGTACCCAATTGGAAAATATGCCCGACTTCAATGCCTCTAGCAGATTGGATGGTTTGGGTTGGATCGTGATGGGCAAAATCCCCAGGTCGAGCTTTGCGAATGTCTACTAAATCAGGCTCTGGAAAATCTTTATACCAATTTGCGCCGACTAGATGGAAGCCTGTTTCATTTGCGCCAGTGACAAAGTTTTTGAGGTCATATATGGTGCGATCGCCAAGACGTAGAAACTCAGGCGCAAAGTCGGGAATTTTATTGATAAAATCATCTGCCAAATTTGGCGCAATATAGCCTAATGGAAGTTCCTTAGCTGCCCATTTCGCTTGGGATTCAGCGTCGGCAATTTTCAGAGAAATAATGGTTTTGCCACCATAGTTGCTTGCTAGTTTGACTAATTCATTTTGTAGTTTTACTTCATTCACTTCTTGGTCAGCTCGAATACTTACAAGTACCAAAACATTCATGCCATTTTCAAAGGTAGCCTGATAGAGAACTTGCTTTACTACTTGAGTGGGAGA
>JBBRVV010000361.1:0-2871 GCA_038246525.1 Pseudanabaenales cyanobacterium | reverse complement strand
TAATCTTTGCGGACTTTGTTACCCCTTTTTCTCCTAATCAAGCGGCAAAAAATGGCGCTTTGCTCCCACCTAGCCAAATCTACTGGCATGATAGCCAAGGGAACTTCACAGGCGGTCATGTTTATCCAACTACCCAGGGCATAGTTGATTTAAATACTGGCGATCGCCAATTGATTGTGGATTTTACCAAGCCTTCACGCATTCGCATCTTCCATAGCGGACATCTCTATCACACTTTGGGGGCAGGACAGCTTCACTTGCTGGGCACAGATGAACAAGGCAGAGACCAACTGGCTCGCTTGCTACATGGCGGTAGAATTAGTCTATTTATTGGCATCATTGGCACTACTATTTCATTCGCGATCGGCACAGTGGTGGGTGGAATTTCTGGCTACTTTGGCGGCTGGATCGATGTGGTGCTAATGCGCTTAGTTGAAGTATTGATGTCTGTGCCTTCGATCTATTTATTGATTGGCTTAGCGGCGATTTTGCCTGAACGGCTTACCAATACTGAACGTTTTTTATTAATTATTGCAATTATTTCTTTTGTGCAGTGGGCTGGGCTAGCAAGGGTGATCCGCGGACAGGTGATGTCCATCAAGCAGGAACCATTTGTGGTAGCAGCCAAGTCTATTGGTGCATCAGATTTACGAATTATCTTGCTTCATATTTTGCCCCAGACAGCAAGTTATATTATTATTTCTGCTACCTTGGCTATTCCTGGCTTTACGATCGCTGAGTCAGTGCTAAGTTTGATTGGGCTGGGTATCCAACCTCCCGATCCATCTTGGGGAAATATGCTGTCCTTGGCAACCAATACCTCAATTATCGTATTGCAACCATGGTTAGTATGGTCGCCAGCCTTGTTGTTGATCATCACTGTACTTTCGTTTAATTTAGTCGGCGATGGTTTGCGGGATGCGTTGGATCCGAAAAGTTTCCGCTCTTGAGCGTGACCTCGATCAGCTCTAAGCGATATTATGTAGCTTAAGGGAAACTGTATAAGCTCATCTTTGATCGCCAACTAACTTAGTCCAAAAAACTTATGTTAATCGGTTGAGATAACTAGCAGGTTTAGTAAAATATATTTCTATTTTAAGGAGAAAGAGCGGCGTGCAATACTTAGCTGAACTTAAGAAGACACAAGCCATGCTGGGTTGGAATGTGGAAGTTCGTCTGCTTGCGCGGAATGTGTCTGATAATTCTTGGCAACCAGTGAGTGGCGATGAAACCTTAAAGATCGATCAAAACCTGGCGCGCGAACTAAAAGATGGGCAGCTAGTTTTAGCTGATATTTCTGCCAGTAAAAATGTGCAGACTCTCCAGGAAGCTTCTAAGCGCTTAATTTTGCTGCTCCAAAATTTTTCCCGTTTAGAACAAAAGTATAAGCAGGGCGAAGAAGATATTGAACAGTGGAAGCAATCCCTCAATTACCAAACCCAAGAGTTACATCGGCGTGAAGTTGAGTTGGAAGAAAAGCAACAGCAGTTTGAAGATCTTGAAGCCAGGCGCTATGAACTAGAAGGTTTTGAAGAACGCTTAGGCAAGCTGCAAGCAGAGTTGGCGGCGGAGCAAGAAAAGTTGAGTAATCAGGCTGCAGCTATGAATGTCGAGGAGGCACAGTATCTGCTTAGTCTCAGTCAGCAAATTGCCTCCTCCAATGGCAATCAAAATCAGTCAGGCGATATTAGTGAGCTAGTAAACCAAGGTCAAGAAGTGCTCAATGGTTTTTGGCAACTGGTCACCAGTCAAAGGCAAAGCGCAGAGCAAGAACAGGTAGAATCTGATCGCATAGCGGAGGCTGCCTTAAGCCAAAAGCAAGAATGGCTAAATTGCTATGGCGATCGCTTGAATGCTGAGTTAGCAATGGGGCAGAATCAGACGGCTTTGTCACTCTATGAAGAATGCGCACAGGGCTTGAACTTACAAATTGCCGATTTAGACCAACTATCCCAACAGATGAATGAAGTTTTGGTCGGTTTGGGCGGGGTGATAGAAGTTTTGGCACCAGCGGAGGTTAACCGCTTAGAAGCAATGCCGATCGCGGAGTTGGAAGCAGCCTTACAAGACTGGGAACACGATTTTGAGCGTGCCGCTGTATTTGTTGCCGCTCAGGAAGATGAACTCGCCGCCATTGAAGGAGAAATTGCCGATCTGCAAAGTCAGATTAATCGGGCGAATGACTTTGAACGAATTCAACTCGAAAGTTACAAGGACTTTAAAGAAGAACAATATAAGTGTTTGGCCGATACTTTGTCAGGGCAACGAGAAAATCTACGCGATCGCCAAGTTACGCTCGAGCATCAGCGCGCTATTTACGAGCGCCGCCAAGGCATTATTAACCCAGATAATCTTACCCTCAGCTTGAAGCCAATTTTGGCTCAATTAGAAAGCTTGAAGGCAAAGCTACAAGCAGACTTGAGTGAGGTAAGACAACAAATCGAGCAAATTAGAGGCAACCTGAGCCAAAGCCAAGAATTGGTTGCGCAAAAGTCAGTTTACTTAGGTTCGCAGCAACATCAGCTAGACGATTTAGAACAACAACTTCGGGAAAAATCCCATATTGCCTCTTACCTATGGGGAGCTTTATCCCAGCAGGATCAGGTGTTGCAGCCAATTCAAAATGTATTGGATGGACTACGTCAACATCTAGATGCAGGTGGAGCAAATGCGGAAAATCAGAATTTGATTTCTGAACTGCAAGCAAGGATTATGGCAATGCTACCTGAATCGGGAGATATGGTTTTAGGAAATAATTAGAAATAACTAAAATTCAATCCCAGCCTGTGCCTTAATTCCTTGTTCTCTAAAGGGATGTTTGATCAACTTCATCTCAGTTACTAGATCTGCCTGGGCAATTAGTTCGGGCAT
>JBBRVV010000360.1:0-2872 GCA_038246525.1 Pseudanabaenales cyanobacterium | reverse complement strand
GTAGGTGATGAATTTATTATTAACCCGACCTACGCAGAGATAGAAGTAGGTGACCTAGATTTAGTAGTAGCTGGAACATCTGGCGGCGTGATCATGGTAGAGGCGGGCGCAAATCAGTTGCCAGAAAAAGACATGATCGAAGCGATCGAGTTTGGTTATGAAGCAGCTTTAGAACTAATTAAGGCGCAAAAAGAATTAATGGCAGAGTTGGGAATTACGCCAGTAGAAATTGTGGCGCCAACAGTTGACAATACTTTACTAGAATTTGTTACTATCCAAACTGAAGCAAAAGTAAAACAAGTAGTTGCTAGCCAAGAAAAAGTCAAGGCAGTGCGAGATGGGGCTTTAGATGCGATTAAAGCTGAACTCAAAACCGCGATCGCCGCCTTACCAGATCAAGATCCAATCAAATTAGCGGCGACTAAAACTGACCTCAGTGCTACTTACAAAGAATTGACCAAAAAGCTGATGCGCCAACAGGTGATCGAGCAAAATATTCGGATTGACGGACGTAAGCTCGACGAAGTGCGTCCAGTCTCAGGCATGACTAGTGTTCTGCCCCGCGTGCATGGTAGTGCCCTATTTAATCGTGGCTTGACCCAGGTGCTTTCGATCGCCACCCTCGGAACGCCTGGTGATGCCCAAGAAATGGATGATTTGCATCCTGACGATAAAAAGCGTTATATGCACCATTACAATATGCCGCCCTACTCGGTGGGTGAAGCTAAACCAATGCGATCGCCTGGTCGTCGTGAAGTTGGGCATGGAGCTTTGGCAGAGCGCGCTTTAGTACCTGTATTGCCGCCTGTAGATAAATTCCGTTATGTAATTCGGGTAGTGTCTGAAGTGCTGTCTTCCAATGGTTCTACTTCGATGGGATCTGTTTGCGCTTCTACCATGGCATTGATGGATGCAGGTGTTCCAATTACTAAGCCAGTCAGCGGTGTGGCGATGGGCTTGATTCAAGAAGGAGATCAAGTCAGAATCTTGACTGATATTCAAGGAATTGAAGACTTCTTGGGTGATATGGACTTCAAAGTAGCTGGAACTGAGACAGGAATCACTGCCCTACAAATGGATATGAAAATTACCGGGATCTCGATGGAGACGATCCGCGAGTCAATTGTTCAGGCAAAAGCTGGGCGGGCGCATATTTTAGCCAAAATGCTAGAAGTATTGCCAGTTTCAAATACCGAGCTTTCAAAATATGCTCCTCGCTTACTCACGATGCGGGTGCATCCCGATCAAATTGGTTTGATCATTGGACCAGGTGGTAAAACAATCAAAGGGATTACCGAAGAAACTGGTGCCAAAATCGATATTGAAGATGATGGCTTAGTCACGATTTCTTCAATGGATGGTGAAGGGGCAAAACGAGCGAAACAAATCCTCGAAGGTATGACTCGCCGCGTAAATGCGGGAGATGTTTTCCTTGGCAAAGTTACCAGAATCATTCCGATTGGCGCTTTTATAGAATTTTTACCAGGCAAGGAAGGGATGGTGCATATCTCGCGCTTGGCAGAAGGTCGAGTGGGCAAGGTGGAGGACGAAGTGGCGGTAGGTGATGATGTGTTGATCAAAATTTGGGAAGTTGACCAACGCGGTCGTTTTAATCTCACCCGTTTAGGCATCCATCCTGATGAAGCTGCTGCTGCTAGACTTGTCGCCACTCAAGCCGAATAGATCAAGGTGCTACACCCCAAAGCTTGAGCGTATTATCTGCGCCCCAGGAGATTAAACTCTGCCCATCCGTACTGAAGGCAACTTGTTCGATATATTGGCTGTGGCTAGATTGGGTGAGGGTAGTAAAATTCTCGCCCGTCTCCAAGTTCCAAAATCTGAGACTACAATCATTGCCCACACTAACTAACACTTGGTCATTAGGGCTAATTGCGATCGCATTAATTGGTGCACTATGCCCTACTAAGGAGTGCTGCAACTTTCCTGTAACTCCATCCCAGACTTGAATATCGCGGCTGTAGCCTAACGTAACTAAATAAGCGCGATCGCTGCTCAAAGTTAAATTATTTACTGAATTTGTTTTAGTAATTAGGGTTTGCAGGTTGCGTTTCTGCCAGTCCCACAGCTTTATCGTCATATCATTGCCACCACTGTAGAGCCACCGACTATCATTACTGAATGCTAGGGAAACCACAGGCGATCGATGACTACCCGAAAAAAGCTGATGACTGAAGGTGCAAATCAAATTACCTGAACCTGTATCCCAAAGTTTAATGCTTTTATCGTGGCTACCTGTGGCTAGGGTTCTACCATCGGGACTAAAAGCGATCGCGCTGACGGTATCACTATGCCCTGGCAGTTCCTTAATCAGTTCGCCTTCTTGCCACAGTTCAATTGTGCTGCTGGTACCGCTTCGGGTTTTGGATAGTACTCGTACTAACAAGTCTCCGCCTTCGCTTAATTTCACCATGCCTAAGCTGCCTGTAATTGGCGGCAATTCATAAAAATTTTCTTTCTCTAAGGGTTGCCAAACTTTGACTGCGCCATAGGTCTTTTTCGTGGCGATCATCTTAGCATCAGGGCTAATTGCGACTACAGAGCCTGATTTTACGGTTTTCAAACATTCAAAAAAACTATAGGGGTTAAATTCAGCGATCGCTTGTTGGGATTTTTTCTCTCGTCTCTGCCTCAGTAAGTTATATGCAGTTTTTTGCACTAGCCGCGAGTGATCTCTTAAAGCGCTAATTACCAGATCTGTACCTGGCAACCCATAGGTGAGGGCCTGACTTAAAGCTTGCGATCGCCGATACTCGTCAGGATTAGCTAAATTCATTTTTATTCCCGTCAAGCCCCCCAAAATTGCGGCACTCGCTAGATCTTGAGGCTGAGTATTTCCACCAATTACTAAATC
>JBBRVV010000359.1:0-2874 GCA_038246525.1 Pseudanabaenales cyanobacterium | reverse complement strand
GAAAGCTTTTTTAGCGGTTTCTCAGGTACTGGTGCGCAACAACAAACTAGGCGACGTGGTGGTCCCACTAGAGGTGACGATCTGCGCTATGACCTAAAACTAGATTTCCGTGAAGCGGTATTTGGCGGTGAAAAACAGATTAAAATTGCCCACCTAGAAACCTGTACCACCTGTACTGGCTCTGGAGCTAAGCCAGGCACTAGCCCCCGTACTTGTACTACCTGTGGCGGCGTTGGTCAAGTAAAACGCGCTACCCGTACCCCCTTTGGCAGCTTTACCCAAGTCTCTGTTTGCCCTACCTGTAATGGTACAGGTCAAATGATTGAAGATAAGTGTGACACTTGTGGCGGTCTGGGATTAAATCAGGCTACCAAGAAACTTAAAATTACCATTCCAGCAGGTGTAGACAGTGGTACACGTCTGAGAGTATCGAATGAAGGTGATGCAGGACAAAAGGGCGGTCCCGCAGGCGATCTTTACGTCTATTTGTTTGTGCAGACAGATGCAGAGTTTGAGCGTGAAGGAATCAACATTCTCTCCCAGGTGCGCGTAAGCTATCTACAAGCGATTTTGGGCGATAAAATTACCGTAAATACTGTAGACGGTAAAAAGCCCTTAACGATTCCATCGGGTACTCAGCCAGACACCGTGCTCACCTTAGAGACTCTGGGAGTACCAAAGCTAGGTAACCCTGTAGCAAGAGGCGATCATCTAATCACCATTAAAGTGGATATTCCTACCAAAGTTTCAGGCGAAGAGAAAGAAGCCTTAGAGAAACTGCTGGAAAAAGCCAAAGGTGGTGCGGCAAAGGGCGGCGTAGAGGGATTCTTAGGTGGTATCTTCCATCGCTAATCTATGAGTAATGCTCTAATTCTTGATTTACGTGGCGTTCCATGTCCTCTAAGCTTCGTGCGGGCAAAGCTGCGCCTAGAAAAACTAGATCTGGGTGAATCTTTGGAAATTTGGCTAGATGGCGGTGAACCAATTGAACAGGTGCCAAACAGCTTAAATATGGATGGACATCTGGTGAAAGACATTCTTCCTAAAGATGATTTCTTTACTTTGACGGTTGAGAAGGCTTAGTTGTGACTGCGCTAATTGGTACAGTGATGGCGATTGAGGCAAATTACTATCGAGTATGCTTAGATTTATCTCAGCAGATTTTACTTTGTATTTGTCGATCGCGGCTGAAAAAAATTGGTCAACAGGTACATGTAGGCGATCGGGTAGAAGTAGAAGAACCCGACTGGCAAGGATTGAGGGGCGCAATTTCAGGTATTCTAGCGCGGCAGAGTTTATTAGATCGACCAACGATCGCTAATGTAGATCGGGTGCTATTAGTATTTGCGCTGCAAGATCCACCAATTGAGCCTTTACAGTTGAGTCGGTTTTTAGTAGCGATCGCTGAGAGTACTCTGCCGATTATTTTATGTTTTAGCAAAGCTGATTTGGTTAGCGCCGCAGTTTGTGAGGGTTGGCGCGATCGCTTGCAAACCTGGGGCTATGAAGCAATTGCCATTAGCACCCAAACTAATCAGGGAATTGAACAGTTAGTAGAGGCTCTCTCTACTGGAATTACGGTAATTGCTGGGGCATCGGGAGTAGGAAAATCTAGCTTGATCAATTGGTTAGCACCACAACTAAACCTGCGCACGGGCGAAATATCTGGGCGCTTGCGTCATGGTCGCCATACCACTCGTCATGTGGAGCTTTTCCCTTTGGGACTTGGACTGATTGCCGACACACCTGGCTTTATTCAACCCAACTTCACCAGTAGTTCCACCGATTTAGTGCATTGCTTTCCTGAATCTGAAGCTCGATTGGCGATCGCTGACTGTCAATTTCACAATTGCTTACATCGCTCGGAGCCAGGCTGTGTGGTTCGGGGTGATTGGGAGAGATATGAGCATTATTTGATTTTTTTGAATGAGATTCTTGACCAGGAAATCAAGAACAAAGCTAGCCACCGCCAAGAAACGGGCTTAAAATCCAAATCTAGTCAAGGTGGCAAAATCACCGAGGAGCCAATGCTGATCAAGAAAAAACATCGGCGTAATTCCCGTCGTAGCGATCGCCAAGATCTACTTTCTCAGTCTGCTGATCAAGATGCTTAGGGATTTTATCTTTCAGAAATCTGCATTAACTGAATCACTGGTGGAAAATGCTGCCGCAATATTAGGCTCAAGCAACACGATATTAGGGCCTAATTTATAGCGATCGGCATATTTCCCCTTGACTCCACCCTTGATCAACTTAAAGTCATATTCAGGTAGTAAATCATCCTTTAAAATTTTAATAAGTTAAGCCTACATACCTGGCAAGCTTAAGCCACCAGTTAATTCTTCCATTCTTTCGCGCATGGTAGTAGTAGAACTAGTGTAGGCATCTTTCAAGGCAGCGAATACTAGCTCTTCTAAAATCTCGTTACCTTGACTCATTGCTTCGGCTGAAATTTCTACAGCGTGGGGTTCTTGGTTGCCACTTAATGTAACCTTCACCATACCGCCACGAGATTCGCCTATAATTCGCATTGCATCCAATTCTTCTTGGAGTACCTTTGCACCAGCTTGAATTTCCTGCGCTTTTTGGAAAGCCTCTTTCATCTTGCCCAAGCCAAATCCAAATCCTTTTCCGTCTGCCATGATTGATTCTTGATGTATGGGTTATTTGTCTAAATCATTATGCCTTAGAAGACCACCTAGCAGCTAATCAAAAATGACCGTGCGTGCGCCAGATTTGCCATAAGCCAAGACCCGATTTTCTAGGTGTAGCCTGACTGCTCTAGCTAATACAATTCGCTCTAAGTCTTTGCCCTTGCGGATTAGGTCAGTTACCGCATCTCGATGGGACACCCGAATTACATCTTGCTCAATG
>JBBRVV010000358.1:0-2898 GCA_038246525.1 Pseudanabaenales cyanobacterium | reverse complement strand
TAGTTAAAGATTTAGTTCAAGCGGTGTCTGGCAATTCTCGTGCCAATTTCTTGGCAAAATACACTTCGGTCACCAAGGATAGTCGTTAGTTTCAAACCACCAGTGATCTAGTAGCAATCACGCTGAAAGCAATGTTAATTCCCATAGGGGCGTGGGTAGGGACGCAGTAGCTTCTCTGCTCGATAGATTTTAAAAACCTGGGTAGTAGCTCCGCCCCGTTGGATTGGCACTTCGCTAAGTTTCTCAACAGATTGGAACAGTTTTTCATAAACTTTTAGGGCGGGCATTCGATCTTCCTTTAGCTGTGGGCGCAGAGTTTGAGCGATTTCTTTCTCCCCCCAGGTTTCTAGTTGATCTAAGGTCTTCCCTTCAGTATTTTGGAAGAGTTCGCTAGTAATGTAAAGCGCATTTTCCCCCACCCAATCGCTGCTTTTTGACCAGAAAGCAAAGCCTCGTAGATCTGGATCGAAGGTGGTAATTGGTTTAATTGGCTGATTTAAGGTAGCGATCGCCATGCCCACTTGACCAGAGAGAATATAGTTATTAGTGAAAACAAAATCTGCTGCTTTTAGCTCTTGAGTGAGTTTGGCAGAGTTTTGGAAGGCTTGACGGATTTGTTGAATGTCAAGAAGTTCGGTAGAAGGATCTTGGCTTACTTCCCAGAAACCGCCGAAGAGAGCCTGATTGCCGTTTTTTTGGAAGATCCCTGCCGTAATATGTAGCAAAGTAATCATCAGGATAATCAGCACGATCATGCTTGAGCTATATAGCCAGGTGCGAATACGTTTGGGATTTGTCGATTGCGCAAGTGCCATTTGATTTCCCAGCAATAGAGTTGCACCAAAAAAGCCAGGCATATGCCAACTAGGCAGAATCTGTCGATAGCCACCGATCAGCGTAAAGCCTAAGAAAACTGGTACAGATACGGAAAGGATAAAGAGATTCTTTTGCAGTTCGCTACTTTGCCGCAAAATTGCAGCTTTTGTGCGAATCAGTTCCCAAGTTTTTCTAACGCTAATCCACCAAATCGGAAAGCCAAAACTGGGGAAGAGATAGCCCACCCCCACCAAAAAAACCACTAATAAATCACCAAAACGATAGCCTGACTGCGGTACAGCTCTTGCTGACTGAAAGCGAATAGAAACCCAATCATGTTGATAATTCCAAATTAAGACTGGTGCGATCGCGATTACCGTACTCAATATTCCCAAGCCTAACCAGGGAGAGAAAAAAACCGCTCTATGTATAGGACTGAGCAAACAGAAAATCAAAATACCAAGGCCTAAGAGTACGCCATGATATTTGCTCAAACAGGCACAACCCACTAATAATCCCAGTAATCCCAAACGCCAAGATGGTTGATAGCCGAGGGTCTTAGCCTGAATTTGAGCTTGGGAAAGGGCTTGGGGAAAGAATTCGTAACTTGCTAACCACAGCGCAGCCGTCCAAAAAAACATCAATGGACTATCGGGTAAAGTGAGAATGCCAAAGCCAACTTGAAAGAAAGGAATAGAAGTAGCGATCGCTAAACTGAGAATTGCAGTTTTTTTACTAAATAATTGTTCACTTGTGCGAAAGAAGAAGTAGAGCGTGGCAGTATAAAGCAGCACCGTACCTAAGCGAATGGTAAATTGCGAAACTAAACCACCAGTTAGCCAAATGCCAAATCCAGTGACTAAACCCACTAATGGCGGATGATCAAAGAAGGAAAGGGAAGGGTAGAGGGTATAAAGATAGTAGTAGGCTTCATCATAACCAGGTGGCAAGAAATAAGCGATCGCGCCCCGAAAAAATAATCCCCAGCCTAACAGGATAACTAGCCAACCCTCAATTCCCATCATGACTCCAGCAGTTTCTATATCTATTAACAAAAAAATCTAAATAGAGGCTTTACTTGACTGTATCTAATAATTCTCTAATTGTCGGTATTTCAAATTTGCAGAGCGAATTTAAGAGAAGAGATTAATTTGGCTCAAAACTGATCTCAATATGTTCTTTCTCTTCATTTTCGATATTCAGCAAAATTGTACTTGCAGCTAGATCGAGTTTGGCATGATCGAGCTTTGCTCCCTTAAGTTCGGCACCGATTAAAATTGCATCCCGTAGGTCAGCACCACTAAAATCCACATCAATTAAGATCGCATTACTCAAATTTGCCCCATTTAGGAGCGCACTAGTAATTTTACTACCAGTTAGATTCACCCCACGCAAGTCAGCCGCTCGCATATTTGCGCCATTCAAGTTTGCCTCAATCATCACCGCTCCTTGGAAATTAGCTGCGGTTAAGGTTGCCCATTCCAAATTGCAACCACTCAACACCGCATGACTAAAATTGGCGTCACTACAGTCAGATTCACTCAATTCTGCATCTTTTAGATTTGCGCCTGAAAGATTAGAGGCTGTTAAGATCGCACGCTTTAGATCTGCCCAGGTGAGATTTGCTTTAGTTAAGTTGGCACCGCTTAGATCAGACTCGCGAAAGCTAGCGGCAGTAAGATCTGCCCTCAACATTGATATACCCCGACAGTTTGCCTGAATAAAAGTAGCACTTTTACACCTAGCATCTCGCATATCTACCCCACTGAGGTCGCAATTATCTAGCTTTGCCCCGCTCAGATCACTGCCACGCAGAGTTGCCCAGCATAGATTCACACCGATCAGGCTGGCACTAGTTAAATCTGCTTCATCTAAGTCTGCGTCAGCTAAATTAGCATTATTCAAATTGGCATTAGCAAGGCTGGCTCCCACTAAAGTTGCTTCAGTTAGGTCAACTTCGCTAAGATTTGCGGCACTTAAGGCTGCCCCACTAAGGTTGGCATAGCTCAGACTGGCACTTTCTAAATTAGCATTGCGTAAGTTAGCACCACTAAAGTTTGTATGAGCCAATTTCCCACTGCT